>NZ_LGRO01000001.1:2700000-3000000 GCF_001280565.1 Sulfobacillus thermosulfidooxidans
GGGACTTTGAGGACTTGATTCCATTGATACCCCATTTCTAAAAATACATTCGCATTGGCAATATGTTGAAGAACCCCATTATTAACCATATAGATTTGGGGCGTGCCTTGTTGTTGTATTAAAGTTCCCGATGGATAATACGTCACGGGAGTATTCAATGTCGGACCCATAGGCCAGTTAGCCCCTAATTGGCTAACGCTTACAATAGGCTGTCCAATCAGACCCATTTGCACAAATGTTGACCAGTTGCCAATATGATGCAAAACGCCCTGCATCACCAAATAAATAGCATGATGCCCCGTCACTTGAAGCAATGTGCCCGACGGATAAGGCGTTACGAGAGGGTTGCCAATATTCATACCTGTCAATGAGGGCACGACCTGAATCTGATTCCACTGGTAACCCATGGAAAGAAACATGGCCGCACTAGGTATATGATGCAGGGTGCCGTTTTCGACTACCCAGACAGGAGCCGTGCCTTGTTGTTGAACAAGTGTTCCATTGGGATAGGATGCTGTTGAATTGGTGGTGGCATTGCTTGTCGAGGTGGCTGATGTACTCAGAGAGCCATAATTTTTCGCATCCCCGAATGCTTCGACTTGTCCATTTTGACTGACAATCCAATAACCTTGGCCATCTGGTGTGGTGGCAATACTTGAGACATTTGAATTCGTGGCATTGCCATAACTCGTAGCATTGCCCAGAGCATAGACAGTGCCGTTTTGGGTTAATACATAAGCGCCTTGACCTGACGGGGTCACTGCCATGGACAGAGCTCGGGCACTACCGGATGGTAAGGACGGGAACGATGTAGCATCACCAAACGCGTAAATATGACCATCCTGCGTTAAAATCCAATATCCACGGTAGTCTGGAGTTGGAACAAGTTGGATGGCTGGTGATGAGGTGGAGGCATTAATGGTGGTCAAATCCCCATAAAACGGGACATTGCCATTCACCGTAACCTGTCCATTAGAAGACAAAGCATAAGAACCACGGCTGATGCCTAAAAAGGTTATGCTATTGGAGGTAAGACCTTGCGATGTGGTGACGGTAATGGGACCAGGATCTGCCGTTTGCGGAATGGAAACGGTAATTGCGGTATTGGACCACGATAAAATGGGCGCATATTGCCCGTCAATCGTTACCGTGGCCGCAGTGGTGCCAAATCCTTGCCCATTGATGGTCAAATCATTTTGACTTTGGGATAATACATACCCACTGATATTGACCGGGCTTTGCGCAAATGCACCAGACATGGCGATTTGACTTAAAATCAGTGCGGATGAAATGAGGGCCATTTTTGGCCCGGCAGTTCGGGAAAGAGATTTGCGAAACAAAGATCGGCGATGGCGCCTGACCCGCGTTTGTCTCATACGTGGAAATCCTCCTAGGATGTGCTCAACAGGCTGTGCCTAAAACCGACAACTTTTAACAATAACATCTACTGTATACGGCACACTTCGCGAAATATCCTCCTTTGGTCCGGAATTTATTTCCGTATTGTGTGGGCTAATGGATCAGAGATTTTCAGAGTGTTGGAAGACAGCGACCAAAATGTCCACAAAGATTTAAATGCTTGGGCGGTTTTTAAGACAATTGCTTGGTCTTGTCGTATGATAAAGAACGGTTTAGATACAAGGACCGGTAAGACGGTATAGAAGGAGGGAATGGTCTGCGGATTATAGTCGATGCCCTGCTTTATCAACCCCAGTCAGCAGGTATTGGGCGTTACATCGGATCTTTATTAGCTGCGTATATAAGCCAATATAACGCGATAGATTACCTTGACGTGTTGGTTTTGCCAGGGCAGAAGATTCCCGGTGTAGAGATGATCTATCCTCCGGACTCTTTGGATAGCAGTCGTAAAAGGATTTGGTATGAACAGTGGCGATTACCTCTGTGGCTATCTACACGCTCCTATGACGTGGTACATTTTCCCGACTATCAATTGCCTGTCTTGCGTCCACTCAAGCATACGGTCATCACCGTCCATGATCTTGTGGCATTTAAATATCCCCAGATGTTTCCGTGGGCGCAGTCTGTGGTGAAGAGAGAATTGATGAAACAGTCGGTGAAAATTGCCGACCATATCATTGTCCCGAGTGAGGCCACGGCGGGGGATCTGCAAGAAATTTTACATGTGCCCCGGGAAAAAATCTCGGTGATCGCGCATGGTGTAACGTGCCAAATCCGCAAAAACCTGGACAATGTGCGCGACCGCCCCTATTTCTTGGCGGTGGGAACCATCGAACCCCGAAAAAATTTTGAAGGGGTGATTCATGCCTTTGCCGAATTTGTTCATGCCAATCATTTGCAAGGGCAGGTCGATTTAGTTATTGCTGGAAAAAAGGGATGGTTGTATGCCCCTGTGTTAGAGGCTCCCAAAAAATGGAACATTGAAGAGTCCGTCTCTTTGTTAGAATACGTTTCAGATGAGACATTACAAGCGCTGTATCAACATAGCATAGCGCTGGTCTATCCAAGCTTTTATGAGGGATTTGGTTTGCCTATATTAGAAGCGATGGCTCAGGGGACACCGGTGATTTCTTCGAATCAGGGAGCGTTAGCAGAAGTGTGCGGCGACGCCGCACTCATTGTTGATCCCAAAAATATTGACGAGCTCGCGCAATATATGCTGGATTTATGGGAAAAGCCGACATTACGGGAAGCGTTAAGGCAAAAAGGGCAAAAGCGGGCACAGTCTTATACCTGGGTTCAGGCAGCACAAAAGACCCGTGAGGTTTACCAGCACGTGGCCCAATTATAAATTGCCAGGCGGGAGGATGTTTTATGCGAGCCGAAGTAACCAAAATCCGGGAACAAATTTTTGCTAAAACGATGTGGGCTCCATTGATTATTGTTGCATTGGGTGCCGTCATCGCTATTCGTTGGGGAATGTTGGGAGCCATTATCTTTTTTGCGGGATACATTTGGTTGGCCACATTATCTTTGCCTCTTGCCGCCTTGCTTTATATTCTGGCGGCTCCCTTTCCCATCGGCATGATTGTACACCATCATAAATTTTATGTCGCCGATTTTATGGCCATTGTGCTGGCAATCAAATTGTTCATGGCGAATGTCCATAAAGGATTCAACGGTCTTGTGGACACGTTTTTACCGAAAGCTTTTCGCTTACCCCTTCTCTTTCTTTTGTTTCTGTCCGTGTTATCGTTAGGGGAAAGCCTCAGTCGTTTTGGCACCGTCATTAAAATTCTTGAGTATGTTGAGTTCTTTGTCGTTATGGTCGCCGTGTTTCGGAATGCGGGAACCGACGAAAGAATCTGGAACGGATATTTTACCGCGCTCTTTGTGGCGGTGAGTGCGGTGACGGTATATGGACTGTATCAATTTTTGTTTCAGCTGGGACCGGTTTATAACATTGTGGATGGCCATCACGTGAGAGCGACCGGATTTTTTGGACAGCCCAATGTATTTGGGGCGTTTAACGATGAAACTTTTCCCTTGGCAGTGGCTTTATTGACTTTAGGACCTCGCTATCTCAAGAAGGGATGGCTGGTGGTTGCTACGGTCCTCACAGCTTTAGGAGCTGTCCTGTCCTATTCCCGGGGGTCATGGGTGGCCGATGCGGCAGCTGTCTTTTTCATGTTGGTGTTGGTAGCCGTGACAAAACCCAAACAGATGAAAACGTTCGCCGCATACGGGATTGGCATTCCCATCATCATGTTTATTACGGTATTTTTCTTGGGAAAGACCGATTTAAGTCATACGGCTTTATTCATCGGAGCCCATAAAAATACCATCGAACGGCTCAAAACCACTGTTACCGCGCTTTTAAATCCCCAAGGGCATTTTGATACGGACCAACGGCTATTAATTTGGAAATCAGCCCTACAAGCGATTCGGCAGCATCCCCTCTTAGGCGTGGGGTTAGGGAACTTTCATTTGTTTATCCAACAACATCCTCCCAAAGGACTTGCCGCCGTTCCTCCGATGGCGCATGACCTATATCTGGAATGGGGAGCGGATTTAGGCGTGGGCGGAATCATCGCGGCACTATGGTTTGAATGGTCATGGATTAGTAAGGCCGTGCGAATGATCCGGCAAAAGGCAATGGGTCTGAGTGCATATGGATATGCGGCCTTGATGGGATCTTTTGGCACCGCTGTGGCCTTTATTGTGCATAATTGGGTCGATTTTTTAATTGATCAAGGAGTGATTGTCCCGTTATTAATCGCCTTAGCTTTTATTGCCGCACAATATGACCGTTATCGAAATGGGTCGGTTTCCTAATGCGGGTCGCTTTAGTTCATGACTGGCTCGTGACCATGGGAGGGGCAGAGCGGGTCTTAGAGGCTTTAGCCCAGATGTATCCTGATGCTCCCATTTACACAGGGGTAGTGGATTTTGATCATTTATCGCCGGGATTGCGGCAAAAACACATTATTCCCTCCCTGGTACAAAGATTGCCCCGGGCTAAGAGATGGTATAATCGTTATTTGCCATTTCTGCTTTATGGATTCGAGCAATTCGATCTATCGCAATATGATTTGGTGATTTCATCGTCGGCGGCCGTGGCTAAAGGAGTGATTACTCCGGTAGATACGGTGCATGTGGCCTATGTGCACACGCCTATGCGTTATGCCTGGGATTTGTATCATGATTACCGCAATCGGGAAGCCAAGGGAATCACAAAACGGCTGATGGGTCCTGTCTTTCATTATGTGAGAATGTGGGACAGGCTAGCCGCTGATCGGCCTGATGTGTTGGTAGCCAATTCCCATTTGGTGCAACGCCGAATTCTAAAGCATTATCACCGGCACGCGCAAATTGTGTATCCGCCGGTGGCAATTGATCGCTTTGAGGTAAAAAAGCCGGGGTCCTATTACCTGGTCTTATCCCGTTTAGTTGCCTATAAGCGGATTGATTTAGCTATTGAAGCGGCCAATCAGATGGGAATTCCCTTAGTCGTGGCGGGGGATGGGCCAGAACGGGTTCATTTAAAACACATGGCGGGAAACACTATTAAATTCACTGGCGCTGTCAGCGATGACGTGGCCAAGCAACTGGTCGAAAATGCTAAAGCTTTAATTTTTCCGGGGGAAGAGGATTTTGGAATTGTGCCCATAGAGATGCAGGCAGCCGGTCACCCCGTTATTGCCTTTGGGCGAGGCGGCGTGTTAGATACCGTTATCGATGGGGAAACCGGCGTGTTTTTTCATAGCCAGGATGTACAGCACCTTATCCAGGCCATTCGAACAGCGGAAAATATGGCATGGGACGCCCAGAAGATTCGCCGTCACAGTGAAAAATTTCGGCCAGAACGGTTTCGTGAAGCCATGTCTTTGGTTATCGATGAGGCGTTGTCTCATCATGAACCGAGTCCTAAATCTCAATGACACAGAGCGAAATAGAGGGTCTATATCACCTGACTTACTGATGCGGTATGATAACATTAGACATTTTTAGACAGAAACACTATTAGAGGGGATAACTCCAACCTTCATGAAGATTGCTATGGATATTTCGATTATGGAAGAGTGCCGAACGGGTACCGAGGAATATACAGAAGGTCTGGTATGGGGACTGAATCGGGTCGGAACCCAAGTCTTAGGAGTCGGACGTCAAGGTCAGGCTTTATTGCCCGATCAAACTTGTTTGGGCTTATCTCCTCGGCATAAACGGTCTTTGTGGCATAAATGGTGGTGGGAGAATGTTGGCATTTTATCCAGCCCCAAAGATGTATCCTTGGTGCATATTCCTTATATGATGCATCCACCCAGGCCCTTAGCCGTCCCGACAGTGGTCACCGTGCATGATTTGATCCCTTACCGTCTTCAAGCCTATCATGGTCGCCTGCGGGAACGATTGTATTTCGGTCAGATTCGGAAATATCTTCCTTTGGCCAGTCAAATCGTTGCGATATCTCAAGCCACGTACCGCGATATTGCAGATTTTTTTCCCGGCTGGATTGCAAAGGTCACGGTAATCCCCAATGGCGTGCATCCCGATTATTTTCGCCCGGTTGCGGTAGAACAAATGGAACAACTGACCAGCACCTATGGGCTGGTTAAGCGTCCGCGTCTTTTATACGTGGGAGGCTATGATCCGAGAAAAAATGTTCAGACATTGCTTGAAGCCTGCCAAAAAGTTTTTGCACGCTTGAAGGACGGGGAATTGGTCTTAGTGGGGGCGTTAAATCATGAAGGGACGACGAGGCTTGTGAAGGAACTCGGTATGGAAGATCGGGTGATTCTAACACCCTATTTGACTCGCCGTAATGTGGTAGCCCTCTACCAAGCGGCGGATTTGTTTGTTTATCCCTCAATGTATGAAGGCTTTGGCCTGCCCCCGGCGCAAGCTCTGGCCATGGGAATTCCCGTTATTGCCGGTGATATTTCGGCTGTGTCCGAGGTGGTAGGCGATTCCGGGTTATTAGTGCCCCCCAAGGAGGTTGATGCCTGGGTGGACACCATTATGAAAGTCATTCAAACACCCGCCCTGGCGCAAAAAATGGCGGCACGGGGACGGGCCCGTGCGGAAGATTTTAGCTGGGAAAATATTGCTCGACAATATCAAAAACTTTATCATCGCTTAGCCCGGGAATAGCCCTAGGGGCATCAGGAGGTTACCAACAAACTGGGAATCGAGGTAAATGGACAATGCATTTATTAATCACAGGCGGTGCAGGATTTATTGGATCCCATCTGTGTGAAAAGGCGCTCGACTACGGCCACCGCGTTACGGTTGTCGATAATCTGAGTCAAGGTCTGAGGGAAAATATTCCTCAAGCGGCAGGGTTTGTTTATGGTGACATTTTACAACCAGAAGTGTGGCTAGATAAAATTGGGCCCGTGGACGTCGTCATCCATTTGGCTGCACAAATTAGCGTTCCGGCATCCGAAATTGATCCGCTAACCGATTTGCGTCTCAATTTGGAGGGTACTCTCCGAATGTTGATGGCAGCCAAGGCCTTAGGCGCGACTCAGTTCCGGACAGCATCCTCAGCCGCTGTCTATGGTGATGTGCTGCATTTGCCCCTTCAAGAGGACGGCCCGGTCCATCCGATTTCGTTTTATGGATGGTCGAAATATACGGCGGAGCAATATGTGTTTCATTTTGCTGAGATGCATGGACTCGATGCCGTCGTATTTCGTTTAGCCAATGTTTATGGGCCAAGACAACGTACCCAGGGCGAAGGGGGCGTGGTAGCGGTTTTTTGTGAAGGCATGGCCCAAAACCGTGTGCTGGAAATTCACGGGGATGGACAGCAAACCAGGGATTTTATCTATGTGGGAGATGTGGCACGAGCTTTTTTGCACCGCTTAGAGAATCCCGGGCCCAAAACGGTTTATAACGTGAGTACCGAGACACGCACGTCCGTGTATGATCTGTTTCTGGCACTGGCCAAAATAGCAGGAAAACCGCAAGATGGTTATCATTTGGCGCCTATGAGGCTTGGGGATATCCATGATAGCGTGTTGTCTCAAGAAAAGGCGAGAGCTTGGGGATTTGTTCCTAAGACTTCGTTAGAGGAAGGCTTAGAGCAAACATGGCAATATTTCCTCAACCGGGAGCTTAAGCCCTAATGCGCGTATTATGGGTTCTTTCCTCATTGGAAGGAACAGAAGGAACGATGACTGCGGCTATCGTGGCGTCGGCTCTTTTGCATCACGGATTTGCCCTTGATGTTTTGCCATTAAATCCTTTACCACCACAATCGGTGCCCTATCCTTTCCCAGACAATGTGGAAATCCTTGATTGCCCTTATGTTAACCGCTTGAGTGGAGTTGCGCCATTGACAGGGTTAAAAGGATTGAAAGGATATAAAGGATTGTTTCGCCGGCTTTATAGCTATTATGACCGGGTCATATTGGATCAAAACCTGGATTTCGAGCTGAAGGCCATTATGGCAAGTGGAAAACATCATGTTGATGCTCGTACTACCCTAATTGCCCACCGCTCATTATCAGAATTAATGGCGACACGGGGTGATCAAGCTCTTCCGATCAAGCAATTAATGCAAAGGTGGTATCCCCAAATCTCCCGCGTTATCACTCTATCAAGTCACATCGGGGAGGAGTTAAGGCAACAGTTTGCTGTGCCGTCGTCGCACATTATCCACTTGTCATTACCTCTATCGGCCATCGAAACTACAACGAATTCGTTTCTATGGCCAGGAGGATTTGCCCCCAAAGCTCCCGTTGTGGGGATATTTGGTTGGCTGAATGTGTTTAAAGGGGTTGAGGGCCTTTTGATGATAGCGAAAACGCTTTATGACCAAGGCCTGTTTTTTCATATGGTGGTTCTCGGAGATGGGCCATCTAGGCGGAGCCTGGAACAATTGGCGCAATCGTTGTCCTTAGACTGCCTTTTTCCAAAGTGGCCATCCGATGTCTTGGCGTGGTTTCGCGCCTGTGACATTATCGTGGCTCCTCAATATTTAGATGGCAGTGGGATCGATGTTCAGCTGGCCATGTTTGCTGGCGTTCCGGTTTTGGGATATGAGGGTCCTTCGGCCGTGAGCGAGCTTATATCGGCCCATAAGATGGGAGAATTAGTGGAAATGGGAAATCCCATGGCGATGGCAGACAAACTCGCAGCGTGGCTCAGCCAGCCCCAAATACGCGAGCGTTATCGATTCCCCCACAATGAGGTTACAGACCAGCTGTTTGGTTTGCCTATGCAAACAAAGTGGATGGATGCGTTAACGCGTTAAGGGGCGAAGATGAAGTTTAGCGAGCAGGGTGGCTTGGGTTTTTGCCAGCAGTTGATCATAGCTTGACTCGCCTTGAGTCAGAGCTAGATACTCTTCGAGTAATTCTGTATGATGTAAAAACCACTCGGTCCAGAACCCGGCGAGAGGATAAAAAAGATGGGACATTTTGATGGCAGGGCGTAAGTGCGTCCAGAAATCGTCACGGATGCGGGCATTGTAACTTTCGGTGCCCGTATTATGTTGATAGGCGATATTAATGGTCTCACTGGCGATATGCGCACTATAGAGCGCGGAAAAAATACCTTCCGCAGAAAAACTATCCATGAGTCCTGCGGCATCGCCGACCAGAACGGCGTGGCCAGTGGCCAAAGAACTAAAATGGATACGGTAAGGCAAAGGATGAGCCAATATCGTATCCAAGGCTGAACTGGGAAAAGACGCCATGACATACTCTTGCAATAACCTTTTCAGCGAGGGAAGTTTGCTGGCTTTGAAGGATCCCACGCCAATATTGGCTATAGATCCATGAGGAATAATCCATGCATAGCCCCATGGATAGCGCGATACGTCAATTTCTACCAAGTCTTTATGATGATCGAGCAAAGAGCTGGGAAAGGGAATTTCCGTTTCCACGGCGGCCCCATTATGGGGCCGGGCCAATCCTAAATATTTGGCCGTGACACCTTTGGCACCATCGGCCCCGATGAGATAGCGGCTGTAATAATAATGATTAGGCGTTTTTACGATGTACTGTTCTCCATCAAAGGCTAAGGCCGTTACAGGGGTGTTAAACATGACTTGGGCTCCGGCTTTTTGTGCCTCTTGGACGAGCCAGTGATCAAACTGGGACCGGTCCACAGTATAACAAAACGGCTTGGGGGTTGTGAGCGTGCGCGATCCTTTTTTGCCTCGAAAAGTCCAGGATGTGGGGGAAGATAACACCTGGTTCATAAATTGGTCGGGAAGTAATGGCACTGCCCGAGAGGTTATGGCTCCTCCGCAGGGTTTTTTGCGGGGAAATGTTGCCTGTTCTAACACCAACACGTGCTTACCACTTTGAGCAAGGAGCCTGGCTGCAGTAGAACCCGCGGGACCGGCTCCAATAATAATGATGTCCTCCATGACTTAACCCCCTAAAATAGACATAAACCTTGCGTTATTTCCCCATTCCGTTTTAGTGTAACATGAGAGGTTTTTTGAATATGGCAGAAAACTATAATCAAATCGATTTCAAGCCCATGAATAATTGGGTGATATTACCGGCATCAACCATATATGCTGATAGGAGATTAATTGAATGATGCATTTTAAAAGCAAACATGTTGTGATTTTGGGATCCGCTTTAATCCTTGCAGGCTGTGGAACCACTGCCAAGACTCCGTCTCATTCTCATAATTCTCCTCCTTCCCAAGGTGGCTCGGTTTCCCCGTCTCAAGCCTCGTTAAAAAATCTTGATCCGTTAACAGGCTTGCCATCTGCCCATCATGGTCCGTTATTAGCGGTAATGGTAGAAAATAGTGAATATGGGCGCCCGCAATATGGTCTTCGCTCCGCGGATGTGGTTTATGAAGCTTATACCGAATTCTTTTATTATTCCCGGTTTATGCTTTTGTTTTATGGAAAAGAACCGCCTCAAGTCGGTCCGGTAAGATCTGCCAGGCCGTATTTCGTCAGTTGGGTTCATGGATGGCCCGGGGCGGCTTATGTGCATGCGGGGGCGTCCGATCCAGGATATGTGAGCATTAACCAAGATCACATTCACAATTTGGACGTTGATGCGAATGCCTATGGACTCGCTTACCGGGTTAGCTACCGGCCGGCTCCCCATAATTTATTTGTGAGTATTCCTAAAGCAGCCCAGATGGCACAAGCATCTTGGGGAAATCCGAGGATTACTCCTCATTGGCAATTTGGTTCCAGACCGGGAAAAACGCCACCCCGCTATCAAACGATTACGTTGACATGGAATACCCATAATACGATTGAACAATGGCGTTGGGATGAACAACAAAGAGGATGGACCCGGTGGGTAATGTGTCCGGAATGTCCGGATAACCAATATGTGCAGGTAATGGGCGAAAATAGTCATAAACCTGTTTTGGCATCGAATATCATCATTCAATATACCCAAGAAGAGTATTTACCTGATCCGGCTCATACGGGATGGATTCAAATTCAAACCCATGGTCAGGGCAAAGCTCTTCTGATTTTAGGCAATCATATTTATCAGGGAACATGGCGTAATCAAGGACCTGGGATGCCCACAAAATTTTATTTAAATAATGGGGAACCGGCCAAATTTGCTCCCGGTCAAACCTGGATCGAAGTCGTGCCCAATAGCCAATCGGCATCTAATCCTTTTCAATTGCAATTGCAATAATGCGATCAATGATGAGATCGATGGTAAAATTTGAAGAATTCACCCCTGTATGAGCTATGCCTTTAGGTCATCGTCATGAATTTTTATCATTCATGACAGCTACTGGGCTGATATAATGAGGATATTGAAACTGGGGTGATAGGGTGTTCAAACACTGGACCAATAGATGGGATGAGTTGGCGGTTTTAGTCGATACCGGCGTTGCCTATTTAGCCTATCTCATTGCGGTGCATGTGTATTTAACGTGGATTAATCCTCATGTGACGACGGTGCAATTAGTCACTTTTTATTTTTCCTTTTCGCCGGTTTTGTTAGCATTAAATTGGCTGGTGCTTAAATTTAACTTCAAGGGATACTCAAGACGATGGAATCAGCTTCCCGCCGAAGCGAGGATGCTCGTGTTGTCCAACCTGGAGAGTACCTTAGCATTGGCCCTATTAATTTTCTTTGTCAAAGCGACATGGTTTTCCCGCCTCATTTTCGTGCTGCTTCCGGCGATTTCTTTAATCTTGCAGTTAACGGTGCACACTTTGACCAAAGTGGGCGTGAACCGGTTTCGGTTGGGAGGCATAGATGTTAGGCGCCTTATTGTGATGGGTTATCCTAAGCGAGTGAAAATTTTTGCCCGGACGGTTGATGCTGTCCCGGAAGCCGGCATGAAAGTCATTGACCGTTTGGAAATCCCCTTGGGATCTGTTGAAAAGGGCCAGCAGGGAATTGATAAGCTCCGGCAATTACTACATTCTACAGTAGTGGATACGGTTGTCTTAGCGTTGCCCATGGCCGATGACGTGATGATGAGTGCTATTCGCATGGCCCATCAGCAAGGTAAAGAAGTGCGGTTAGTGTTAGACGAAGTGGGAGCGTTCGCCTACAAATCTGTGCTCTATGATTTTTACGGGAATTCCGTTTTAGTGGTCAATTCCAGCCGTGGTCAACAATCCGCCCGTCAAGCCATCAAGCGGATAATGGATGTTATCTTCTCGTTTTTGGGACTCATTATCACATTGCCGATTATGGCACTGGTAGCCTTGTTAATCAAATGGGACAGTCCTGATGGCCCCGTATTTTTTGTTCAACAACGCGTGGGCCTCAATGGGCGCTTATTTCCCTGTTTCAAATTTCGGACCATGGTTCCCAATGCTGAAAGCCTTAAAGAGGAAATTGCCCATTTGAATGTGATGAGTGGTCCCGTGTTTAAGGTTCCAGATGATCCTCGTGTCACCCGTATCGGCAAATTTTTACGTAAAACGAGTCTTGATGAGCTTCCCCAATTACTCAATGTTTTATTAGGACATATGAGCTTAGTGGGACCGAGACCGGCTCTTCCTTCAGAAGTCGAACGTTACGGTGCGGATTACCGTAAACGCTTATCGGTCCGTCCGGGTATTACATGTTTATGGCAAATTTCAGGGCGAAACGAGATCGATTTTGAGCAATGGATGCAGTTGGATATGGAATATATCGACTCATGGTCCCTCTTGTTAGACTTTAAAATTCTCTTGAAAACTATTCCCGCTGTTCTTCAACAAAAAGGTGCTCACTAGGCGGATATAAGCGAATAGGGGAGGATAGCATAAGCTATTCTCCCCTATTCGACTTTGCATCTGAAGTCTGCCTATCTTATGATGGATGAAAGTTTTTCCAAAGGATTATAAGGGAGGCCCGACATGCCGGAATTAGAGCCCCAACTCTTGCATGTGATTGGAGATGCACCCGAAGGACCCTGGAGCGTTTTTTCATTGCCTACGGGAGATTATACAGCCATGGTCTCGGTGATTATCCCGCGCTCACTGTGGCTCGAATTGAGTCAGCGCGATCCCTTTTCTTCTGATTTGTCACTTATTGAACGAATCGGACGCATGGCAATTTTGCACCGCTTACAACATTCAGAGTCTCTAGAGACTATTGTCGTGGACCCTAGTGATATTCAAGAATTATGGCAGGATGCTGAAGAACCCTGGTATATGACCTTACGGCGATGTGGACAGTGTCAGCAGATGGTCCCTCATGGGGAAGTTCTTGAGGCCTTAGCCAATGCTTTGCCACCTAATTCGCGGGGACAAATCACCGTGGAAGTGCTCTGTCCATCCTGTATGGTGCAAACATCCCATGTTCTTAATCCGTGGGGAGTGATTACGCGGTAAAGTTTTTAACGGTCTTGCGCAAAGAAGAGCGCGCCTCTAAGCGAAATGAAGGCGGGAGCAGTTCACGAGAAAGGTGAGTGGAATACGATGCAGGGGAAGCTCGTGAAGGCCATAGGACATTTGTTGCCGGAGGAAATCCTTCAGAATTATCCGCATATGGCCCATAAGGAGCGGATTATCGAGTGGGCATGTGTCTTCCAATCGCGTCACGAAACGGATCTTGAAAGACGATTAGCCTCGGATTCTGGCGTGTTAACACGTGAGGAAGTCCTCCAACTTTATGGACCAGATCCCCAGCTTATTGACCGGGCCTGCCAATGGCTAAGTCGCCATGGGGTAACCCTGTTGAAACAAGATGGCTTTATCTTGTGGTTGCGGGGGAGTTTGAGACAGATTGAAGAGACGTTGAACATGCGGTTCGGAGAACAAGATGGCCAGTTTATGCCACTGAGTGAGCCCTTTGTGCCCGAGTGGTTGGCTCCATATCTTGTCGGATTTGTGGGCTTGGAAAACGTGTCCCGGTTATATCCCCGGTTTCGATTCCCGACGCGCCCCGAACAATTGGCCAATAATGCGCAAGGCTTCTTTCCCCTTGATATTCAAACAGCTTACGCGTTTCCCGCTTCGCTTAATGGTTCGGGGATTACGATTGGCCTTCTCGAATTTTCCAATGGCTTTAATCCCCAAGATGTGATGACCTTCTGGAACCAATTTGGTATTGCTTGCCCGAATGTGCAATTTGTATCGGTTGATGGCACCCCGAATGATCTAGGGGTGAATGCCTACGATTTGGAAGCGACACTAGACATTGAATGGGCGGGGGCCATGGCTCCTGGCGCGAACTTGGTGGTTTATGAAGCAAACGCGGGCTCGTCAGATACCTCTTTTGCTTTATCCGTACTCAAGGCGTTGCAATATGCCTATAACGATATGGTCAATTGTCCTGATATTTTATCGATTAGTTATGGGGATGGAGAAACACGGTTTCCCGTGTCTACTATGCAAGCATGGGATGTGGTGGCCCGAAATGCCGCCTTGATTGGCATGACGATCTTCGTGGCTTCTGGGGATCAGGGCGCTTACGGTCTACATGGACCCGGACGAAAAATTTGCCATGTGGATGCGCCGGCGAACTGTCCGCATATGCTGTCGGTCGGCGGTACGCATTTGCTCTTAAATAGCCAGGGGCAGATTGTGGAAGAAACGGGTTGGACGGATGTGAATAATAACGGCGCATCGGGTGGGGGCATCAGTCAGGTGTTCGCGGTGCCAACCTATCAAGAGGGTATGAACCTGCCGGTGAAAGCGGGTTATCACCCGGGACGCGGGGTTCCCGATGTGGCGTTGAATGCCGATCCGGATACAGGCTACGCCGTCTTTTTTCAAGGGATGTGGACTGTTGTGGGAGGAACATCCGTGTCTTCCCCCATTTGGGCGGCTATAACCGCGCTGATTAATCAAAATCGGGCCTTGCAGGGGAAATCTCTTATCGGGTATATGAATCCCCGTCTTTATGCATTGGATCATGCCTCGACCTTTCATGATATTACCGTGGGGAATAATTCTTATGATGGGGTGAGAGGTTATGATTGCACCCCGGGATGGGATGCTGTGACGGGATGGGGAAGTCCTATCGTGGCCTCCGTGGTCAACAGCTTGTCTTAACAGGCAAGCTTTTTTTATGATCTTAAACATAATAATATAATTATTAATGTATCAGGGAGGGGAGCAGGCCAAATGACCACGGAAGAGGTCAGTATCTTATTTAAAGCGTTGAGTGATCAGACCCGATTGCGCATGGTCACCTTACTTTCCCGCCGGGAGTATTGCAACTGTGAGTTTGTGGCAATTTTCGGGATTTCACAACCGGCTATTTCTCGCCATATTGCCCGTCTCAAAGAGGCACGTTTAATCCATGAAAGGCGGCAGGGACAATGGATATATTACTCCTTGAATCCGGCTACGTGGGAGAGTCTTCCTTCCTTTGCGCAAATTCTTGAGGACTTGGGGAGACATGATTCTGTCATTCTCAGAACCTTAGAACAAGCGCCGGGATGTCCTGTGCCAGAGCATGAGTGACATGAACATTATTGCAAGATGAGTACAAAGGGGACTGTGTGTTGCTGGCGATTATCTTATTTGTTATCGTTCTGGTTTTAGTGATTGTTCAGCCAAAAGGGCTGTCCATAGGCTTTAGTGCAGCGGGTGGCGCGGTTATCGCTTTATTACTCCGACTTGTGTCCCTAGCCAATGTGATTGAAGTGGTGGATATTGTCTGGGATGCCACCTTAACGTTTGTAGCGCTCATCCTCATTTCGATGGTTTTGGATCGAATTGGTTTTTTCGAATGGGCGGCGCTGAGTATGAGTCGCCTCGCCAAAGATAGTGGGTATAAATTGTTTGTATGGATAGGACTATTGGGCGCGGTCGTGGCGATGTTTTTCGCCAATGACGGGGCTGCCCTCATTTTGACCCCATTGGTTTATGAACAAACGCGCATTTTAAAATTGTCCCCCAAAGCGACGTTGGCGTTAATCATGACCAGCGGTTTTATTGCTGATACCACCTCGGTTCCGCTTGTGATTTCCAATTTAGTCAATATTGTGTCTGCTGACTATTTCCATCTCGGTTTCTTATCTTACATGGTACACATGCTTCCTGTCGATCTTGTCGCCCTCAGTGCGAGTTTAACGGCGTTATTCATCTATTACCGCCAGCAACTTCCCGTAAACATTGACACGAGTGCCTTACCTGACCCCAAAAGCCGGATCAAAGATTTTCGGGTATTTCGCCTGGCGTGGATTATTCTTCCCCTGTTACTCCTAGGATATTTTCTTAGCCAGTTTCTTCATTGGCCGGTCTCAATTTTTACGATGGCGGCAGCGGCCGCGTTATTAGTGGGGGCTGCCCGAAGCCCTTATATTTCATCGCTTCAGCTTGTTAAAGAGGCTCCATGGAAAATTGTCGTCTTTTCCATTGGCATGTACATTGTGGTTTTTGGATTGAGAAATCAAGGGCTGACAGCGATTTTGGGTCACCAATTTAACGGGCTCAGTGCGCAAGGCACCTTAACAGCCGCCGTGGGCACAGGATTTATTGCGGCCGTTCTTTCATCGGTTATGAATAATATGCCGACGGTTTTAATTGATGCTTTAGCGATCCACCATGCCCATCTTTCTGCGTCCATGACGCATTTAATGGCCTATGCTAATGTTATTGGCTCGGATTTGGGTCCGAAACTCACACCCATTGGGTCTTTGGCGACGCTGTTATGGCTTCACGTCTTAGAGCAGCGCCAGGTTCGGATTAGCTATCTTTATTACATGAAAGTCGGTTTTGTCCTCACGATTCCCGTGCTGTTGACGACTTTAGCTGCATTAGCGATTTGGACCAGCGTGATTGGGGCTTAACATGATAGTGTGATTTTGGGCTCTAGCATACGAGAAAAAACAAGAAAGAGCTCTTGGGCCGATGCGATCCAAGAGCTCGTAGAGAATGCTTAACCTTTGATGGGGATTATTGGCCTAACTGTTCTTTGAAATAGGCAAAGGTTTTTTCGAGTCCCTCTTCCAAAGAAACTTTAGGAGACCAACCTAAATACTTTTTGGCCTTGTCAATATTCGGGCAGCGATTTGTGGGATCATCGGCCGGCAATGGGCGAAATTCCGTGTAGAGAGGAACTCCTGCTACCTTGGCGACTGCTTGAGCAAAGTTTAAGATGGTTCGTTCTTCTGGATTACCAATATTAAACACTTCACCAGACAAACCGTCGCGGATGATGGCTTGATAAATCCCTTCCACTTCGTCAGAAACATAGCAAAAACTGCGTGTTTGTTGCCCATCGCCATAGACCGTTAAAGGCTTGCCTTCTAAGGCTTGACGCACAAAATTAGGTACGACGCGACCATCTTCTGATTGCATGCGTGGTCCATAACAGTTAAAAAATCGTAAAATCCGCAGGTCAAGCCCAAATTGGCGATGATATTCCATGGCGATGGCTTCACCATAGCGCTTGCCTTCATCATAACAGGCACGTTCACCGTTGGGATTGACATGGCCCCAGTAGGTCTCACTTTGGGGTGACACTTGGGGATCGCCATAGACTTCCGAGGTCGATCCCAGAATAAAACGGGCTTGAAATTTTCGGGCGAGTTTCAACGCGTTTTCCGTACCAATGGAATTGACGCGTAATGTTTCTAAAGCGAGGCGGCGGTAATGAATGGGAGATGCGGCAGAAGCCAAATGGACAACAACGTCTGCTTGGTCAATACCCAAGACATCATCAGGGGGATATTCTGTGATATCCCATGTTAGGCGCCTGATTTGATCATCACGATGATGCTTCAAATTATCCCATGTTCCGGTGGCCAGGTTGTCAATGGCCACCACAAAATAGTCGTTTGCCACCAATTTGTCCACTAAATGACTGCCCATAAATCCTGCAGCACCGGTCACAATAGCCGTTTTCATCGATTTTCGTCCCTTTCTTTATCCCAACGTTGCTCAGTTTGTGATAGGCTTAGCGGCCGATTCCCCGGTAACGGATCCCGAGCCGGCTAGCTTCCTCCGGATCAAAGATGTTACGACCATCAATGATTACGGGGAAATCTAGACGGCTAATAATCTCAGTTAGAGAGATTTGGCGAAAGATGTCCCATTCCGTCATGACTAAAAGCGCATGCGCTCCGTCTACCGCGGCTAAGGCACTCGAGGCATATCGAATGTCCCAGTGCGGATATTGCCTGCGCATATTGTCCATCGCTACGGGGTCATAAACAATGACCCGGGCATTTAAATGCAGCAATTCTTGAATCACGCTGAGCGCAGGCGCATCACGCAAATCATCGGTTCCTGGTTTAAAGGCTAAACCCCACAGAGCTATCCGCCGACCTTTAAGCGTTTTTAATTCTTCTTGGAGGCGTTTAATAACTCCCTTGCGCTGTTGAGTATTGACGTGTTGGGTGGATTCGAGTAACGCGGGTTCGTATCCATATTCTTTAGCCGTATAAATCAAGGCGGCCAGATCTTTGCCAAAACAACTTCCGCCCCAACCAATGCCTGCATTGAGAAATTTGGGGCCAATGCGTGTATCGAGTCCAATGCCTTGCATGACCGTGTTAATGTCAGCACCCACGCGCTCACAAATATTTGCCATTTCATTCGCAAATGATATCTTGGTCGATAAAAAGGCGTTGGCCGCATATTTAATCATCTCGGCGGATAGCCGATCGGTGGTGATTAATGGAATTCTTTGGATTCCCACGGGTCTTGGAACATCTTGGGGCGGTTCAAACGTTTGGTCTAAAATGGGCTGATAAAGATCTGTGAGACGTTCCAAAGCCCAAGCATGATCAGCTCCGAGAACGATTCGATCGGGATAGAGAGTATCATGAATGGCCGTGCCTTCTCGAAGAAACTCCGGATTGGAGGCGACCGTGAAGACGCCATCCGCAATGGGATGGCCCCATTTTTGGGCAAACCCATCATCGATCCACATTTCGACCAAATTGGCTGAGCCGATGGGAACCGTCGCCTTATTCACAATCACGTACGTGCGATTTTCGCCTAAGTGCTGACCAATCGTCATAGCAGCTTGGTGAACATAGTCCAAATTTGGAGCTCCATCTGGTAGGGGAGGAGTTCCTACTGCGATAAAGATAATATCAGCATTTTGAACCGCTGAGGATGGGTCCATACTGGCTTCAAGCGTTTGGGATTGTCTCACGCGTTGTAATAAATTTTCCAGTCCATATTCAAAAATAGGAGGCTGTGCCTGGTTGATCATAGCGACTTTGGACGGGTCAACGTCAATCAAGGTCACATGATGCCCTAACTGTGCCAATACTGCGCCCGTCACTAAGCCAACATACCCAGCTCCAAATACGACAACATTCATAGATGTTCCATCCCTATCCATTGTCATTTGTCGATCGCTCTGACATCAAATGATGATAAACTTTCAAGGTCTCTTGCGCGATCACATCTTGGGAATAATGGTGAAGGACACGCTGGCGCCCTTCCCGCCCTAAGGCGAACCGCAACCCCGCATTATCATACAGCGACTCTAACGCTTTGAATAGGGCTGTGGGAGACCCTTCGGGAACGACAAGTCCCGCTTGGCCAATCACCTGGGGAATTTCTCCGCTACTTGAACCAATCACGGCAACTTCTGAGGCCATGGCTTCGGTTAAAACACGGCCAAATTGTTCTTTCCAGCGGGACGTGGTACGCGAGGGAAGCACTAACACATCGAGTATATTCATGATTTCGGGCATTTTTTGTGTGCTGACCCAGGGGATAATTTGCAGTTGTGACGTTAATTGCACCGATTCGGCGCGTTTTTGTATGATTTCAGCCCAGGGCCCGGATCCCACCAATAATAAAACGGCTTCCGGATGCTGAGATAATAAAGGGACAGAGGCCTGCCATAAATCATCAAGGCCTTTTTCTTCAATCAGCCGGCCCACATACCCGATGACAAATCGACCGGACATATTCCAATCTTTCTTGATTTCCCGTTTATCTAACGGCTGATATAATGTCACATCCGTGCCAAATTGGGGGACAACCCAAATCTGCTTCTGAAATCCTTTTTGGCGCAAGACATCCTTGGCTTCTTGATTGCCTGCCATCGCAGCCAAGGATTGGCGAAAGACCTCTTGCTCCATGGCCGAGAAAGGCCATGGATAGTGTTTGTAAATGTTTTGCCAGGTAAAAAAAAGCGAAGGAATTTTAAGCCGTGTCGCAATCCGTGTGGCCTGATACGTCACGGTGCTATAGTGCTCCTCATCGATATGTAATAAGTCAGGACGGTAACGCCGGATAATGGCACCTAATTCCGGGTAGAAATGAAAATGATTGCGGCCGTTTAAGCGAATGGGTGTGAGAAACAAGGGATATGTATAATCTTGTTCTCGTGGTTCAAAATCCAGCGATCCCCATTTGGGAGGCACAACCAACCCGACCTCTACAGTGGGGTCGAGTTGGTTCATATATTCGACTTTGGTTCGGTAACTCTGAGAAACGCAGGCCTTAGATATCATGAGGACACGCATGGGGATGACCCTCCTATATAAACCGGTGCCTTGTGATGTCGTTTCCCGAATCGTCATCAAGATGACGATTCGGAATCTGAGGTGTCATGTTCTTCATCAAAATTCCATGAGGTGTGAAGCCAGGATTCAAAAATCGTTTGTTGAAGCGGCGTGGGATCTTTAACCGGGGCAATGGTCACTTTGTCAAAGGGTTTAGGGGCTAAGACAATAGAAACGGTTTGCAATTGCCCTTGACGGAAGAATGCGACCGTAACCGTGTCACCCACCTGATGATCATATTCGAGCCGGTGAGTGAGGTCCTCCGGTTTGTGCAACTGGTATCCATTGAGCGCCACAATCTCGTCGCCCGCATTGAGCAATGTCGCTGCAGGTCCACTGGTATAACTTTGACTAATGACAATGCGGTGGCCATCGACAATTTTGGTGTCAATGCCGAGCCATGGCAAAGGAATCTGCGTCGTTTTATTGGGGGAGATGTCCTCATCATCTTGTGAAGGTTTAGTGTATTGGCGCTGTATGTCCAGTCCGGCTACCCGTAAGGCTTCGTCGATGGGAATGGATTCCGTCCCATAAATATACTTGTCAAAAAACTCCTGAAAAGAACTTTGGGCGACTTCTTCGACCGTATCTTGATAGACCGACTCCGGAAATCCCATGTTTTTAGCGCCGTAGCGTTCATAAAGTTTGCGCAAAACATCATCTAACGACGCCTGATTTTGGGTCCGTTTGCGGATTTCGAGGTCTAAGCATGTTCCCACTAAATCCCCTTTGAGATAATAGGAAATCGTACGGTTAATGGAATCTTCATCCGGTTTGTAGAGTTTGATCCAGGTATCAAAACTCGATTCGGCTAGCGACTGGACGAATCGGCCAGGACGTTTCTCATAATCCGCCAGTTTTTTGCCTAAACTATGCAGGTAGTCTTTGACGGAGTAGAGCTCAGCCCGCCGTAAGGTTAAATAGGCATAATAATCAGTGAATCCTTCCATAGCCCAGAGCAAATGCGTATAAACCTCTTTGTTATAGTCAAAAGGTCCCAGCATGTCAGGATGAATGCGTTTCACATTCCAGAGATGGAAAAATTCGTGGGACAAAAGTCCCAATACCCGTTTGTAATTCTTCCAAGGGCGAAACATAAAGCGTTCGACTCCACAGGTCGTCGAATTGAGGTGTTCGAGTCCGCCCGTAGATTTATCAGACAAATGCAGGATAAAAGTATAGTGATTATATGGTAAAGATCCGAATATTTGGCGCTGGGACAATACAATTTTTTCGACATCACGGGTTAGTTGCGCGAGATCTTCATTCCCGTGGCCATATACGGCGAGCGTATGTTTTTTGTTATCGACTTCAAAGGTTGTGATACTCTGTGTGCCGACTTCAAACGGACTATCAATGAGAATATCGTAATTTTCCGCCTTAAATTGGGCGATACCACTATGATCCTCATCAAGACCGGTAGAAATCTTCCATAATGGGGGTTTCTCCAAACTGAGGTAATAGGGAATCTCTTTATAATCATCGATTAAAAGAAAGAGCTGAGCGCCATTGAAATAAGCGTGACTTTGATCCAGGTGAGAAGTCGATACACCGAATTCAAAAGCATAGATCCGGTACTCAATATGTATACTAGCCTCCGTCGTGGTTTCAAAAAGCCAGCGATTTTTGGCGGCGTGGATCACTTCTAAGGATTCCTGTCCGGCTTTAACCGATAAATCAAAAAGGTGACGGGAAAAATCTTCGATTTTATACGCCCCGGGTGTCCATACTGGCAAGGACAGTTCATGGCGTCCTTGGGGCAATTGGTCAATATCAAGCGTCACATGGTAAACATGGCTGCCCGGCTCGAGAAAGCTGACCGTAAAATAACAAATAGGTTGTTGCACGAAAATCCCCCTTACATCCTACAATTTTTCTCGGTTGCATGTTGTGTTGCCACGATTTAGTTTTGGCATGACACGACAGATTCCGTAAAATATCCCACAAGCTTCGGCTTTTTGAGCGTCAAACCTATGTTAGCATATCCATTTGCTAGCGAGTTAGCGCGCTTTGTCCATGAATACGGCGAGGCGCTTTGCCGCTTCTTTAAGGCGATTTTCACTTTCCGTTAAAGAAATACGGATATACCCCTCGCCGCCCTCACCAAACCCGATACCTGGAGCGACAATCACCTGAAGGGATTCCGCCAAGTCTTTTGCAAAGTCTAAGGAAGAAGGAAAGGTCTGCGGTAAAGCCATCCATTGAAAAATAGATCCTTGCGTTGCGGGGGGACGGTAAGAGGGTGGTAAGGCTTCGAGAAACGCATCGCGCCGTCTTTGGTATAAACTTCTTAGTGCACCCACAAATTCCTCGGAATCTGTGAGCGCTGTGATGGCGGCTTCTTGGATGGCCCCATATTGACTGCAATGGAGATGATCTTGCAGGGTTTCCAAATACTGAATGATCTCGGCATGACCGGCGGCAAAGCCTAAACGAAATCCGGCCATATTAAATGACTTGGAAATCGTCGTAAATTCAATGCCCACAGCTTTGCCCCCGGGACGGGCCAAAAGACTTTCCGATCGCCTGCCATCAAAGACGATGTCGCCATAGGCTAAGTCATGGGCCAAAATGGTTCCTGTATCCATGGCTTTGGTAATGACTGCATCAAACAATTCTCTAGAAGCCAGTTTACCTGTCGGATTGTTGGGATAATTTAAGAACGCTAAACGGATATCGGCCGTCAAGAGATCCGGATCGGGATAACCTGTTTGGGGATGAAGCGGCCATTTTTTCATTTTGGCTCCGGCAAGTTGAATTCCTGACCAGTAATCGGGGTAGCCGGGATCAGGGACGAGAGCATGGTCGCCCGGATTTAACAAGGCCAAAGAAATTTCTTGTAGACCAATTTTGCTTCCGATTAAGATAGCAATTTCCTTTTCCGCATCGAGATCAACACCGTAATGCACGTGGTAGTAGTGTGCTACGGTTTGTTTTAAGGCGGGAAGGCCTTTAAAAGAAATATAGCGGTGGTAAGTGGGATTCTCTGCCGCTTGTTGCAATTTTTTAATCACGAAATCCGGAGCCGGCTGATCAGGGTTGCCTTGTCCTAAATTAATCACGTCATAACCGGCTTGTTTGAGTTGTTCAGCACGGGAAATGAGTTGAGCAAAAAATTGTGTGGGCAGGCGCTTAAGACGCTGTGCGGGTTCCATGAAAGAGAACACTCCTTATAATATTGGGATGATATTCGGATCTCGATGAAAAGAATTCGGTCGAGAGGGATTTTGTTACTCATTATACGGAAAATCTAAAAAGAGCGGAAAAAAGACTTCCCGAAACGGGAAGTCTTTTAAATAATTTTTTAATAGGATAAGAGGAATAATTACTCGTTGAGATATTCCCGCCATGATGTGTCTTCCATCATCGGGCTCCATAATGTCACGTAAGGTCCCTGTACCAAGGTGGCTAATGCCTTGTCGTGCTGGGCACGGTAACGGCCGTTGATGACCACACGGGAAATACCAAACATCGCCGAGTTTAAGTCCATCCATTCCATGTGAACAAGGTACTTGGTTGGGGTCTTCTTGGCTTCGATGAGTTTGAAATTGCCTTCTTTATTCTTGGGGGGATTGTCTCCCAACGTTTGCAACGCCTGGTGAATCCCTTCGGGTTGCAGTTGGAAGCTTCCAATGGCGGATGCACCGATTTGCTTTAAGACCATGTAACCTAAGAAACCAGGAGCCTTCTGGAACATCTTCATCAAATCAGTAATGGCGGTTTCAAATTCTTGTTCGCGGCCGGGAATGATGTAGTGATCCGATCCCGCAATCACGCGCTGACCGTACGGCATGGCTACAGGAGCCGGTTGCTGTCCGGCCATGAAGGCTGCTCCGAGCTTCGAAGGAACGTCAGTCATCGCAATGACTTCCGGCAAATCGGAACTGACGATTTCATACACATCTTCCCAAGGTCCCTCAACAACCATGCCTAAGCAGCTGGAGCAGAGACGGAAAATACTGTCGAATTGTTGGTAGTGCATTTCTTCATGGTCTTCCCAGCGCTTCCACATGGTGTACTGGCGAATACCAATGGGGTTTAATTCTTCATGCATGTCCATTTTGGCGCCGCCGTAACGACCGCCCATGGGGAACACACCGATTTGGACGTGGTTCTGGAATCCAACGAATCCGGGGTGATTCGCGGTAACCATACAAACTTTTGGTCCAACTTGTTGAAAAGCTTGAAAACTAGATTCAGCATTAACCACTTTAGCATCATTAATTGCGATATATGGACGAGGCATCTTCGTATACCCTCCTTAAATATGACTCTGCTTTGGGCACAGAGTACGAAATGATGGCAATTTTTTGTTCCCGGGTCGTTTTAATTTGTCTTTTGGTCGCGTGACCATTGACCTCGGTCAATTCGTATTGTACACCTTTGATTTCGAAATGGATCAACTTGTTTCAAAAAAAATCGAAAGCAGTTTAAAAAAGAACCAGTCCTTGCTCCTCAGACTGACCTATGCCAGAATCGACACAATGGAACACCATTTATGATGAAGATTCTCGAAAGAGGCCGAATATGACGGAAAGTGTGTGGATAAAACCTGAAGTGGAGAATCGTGACGCCCAATATTTCAGCGTCACGCTATATAGTCGTATTTTCGCTTACGTGGCAATTGTCCTGTCTGCGCAGATTTTTCGGTGGAGCTTATATGTCGCACATGGGTTTGACCTGGGATTTTACCAGCAAGCTTTGGCGGCATGGGTTCATGAAGGACTTCGTGCTGCGTCGACTTATTTTCCGGGACCCGTATTAGCACACAATGACGCCTGGTTGATGATTCTTCTCGCGTATCCCGCTACCTGGCTCGGTACGGGTTTTCTGTTTTTTATAGAAACCCTGGGTTTGGCACTAGGATATATTCCCTTGGCAAAACTGGCCAAGATATGGGGCTTATCCCCAAAAACCTTGACCGTAATAGGGGGATTATATCTTCTCAATCCCTTATTGATTGCCGGTAATCTTTATGATTTTCATATGAGTCTCTTGGCTATTCCCGTATTATTGTGGGCTTTTGTCTTGGCTCAACAATCCCGGTTAACAGCGTTTACCGTGACTCTTTTTCTATTCACGGGATTTGGAATCCACGGGACATTGACTATGGCTTTATTCATCATGGTTTTATTGTTGCAAAAAGACCGGCGGTTTGCTTTTCTGACGTTTGTTATGCTCGTCGTGTGGTTTCTCGTATTGCACATGGGATTTCACCTACCCTGGGCTCGTTGGCTTTTGCCAGGGGTTTATCCGCTAACCCTTCATCTCTCGTTTCGGACGGTGCTTTATAGCATTTGGGTATTAGCGCCCTTTTTGTTTGTAGGGATGCTGATTGTTCGGCAAAAGGTATTTTACTTGAGTCCTTATTGGATTGTGGCCCTGATCGCCTTAAGTGTTCATCTGTTCTCAAGCAATTTGGCCCAAACCTCACCATTTGACCAAGACTCTGCTTGGTTGGTACCGTTTTTATTGTGGGCCGTGATGGACACGTTAAGACATTGTTCTTGGGTTGCCAGGTCAAAAAAAGCACACGGATTGATCAATGCGGTGCTTTTGGGCATGCTCGCATTAATGGCTTTAGATTTTTATCATTCGGCTTGGCGCGTCAGGCCTGAAAATACGCAGGCACTGACCAGTGCTATTGCTCATGTTTCCCTCCGCCATGAAATTTATGCGCAAAATAATGTGCTACCCCATTTGGGCATGACCCCTTATGCAGTGCCCTTAAGTCGTCTTAATCCCTCGCACCTGACTGATGGGGTGCAGGTGATTTGGGATACCCAGTTTAGGGATCAAACCACGTCATCACAGGTCTACGCATTTTTGCGTACCCTATCTCACTCCCAAAAGGCCAGCATTGTGTTTCAAGATTCTGGCGTCATCGTGTTAAAAATTTCTTCGCGACATTAATCGCCATGGGCCCAAGGCGTACGCCTGTTGGCATTTTAGCCATAGATGTCTAAAATGAGCGAAGGATATCTTGTGCCGGCGACCGGATTTTAGGGTGGAATAAGGAGCGAAAAAAGCGTGTCAAAGCCTGTCCGTGTGGAAGAATCATCACAAGAGAGTGCGTCTTCGCCCTCTATGTCATTATGGAAAAACCAGTGGCAAAAGCGGTTGCATCAAATCGGATTATGGGCCGAGTTAACGCGCAATTTGGCCGTACGAGATGTGGAAACCCGTTACAAACATTCCATGTTGGGGTTATATTGGGCTATTATTAACCCTTTAGTCACGGCGGCGATTTTTGGGTTTGTCTTTGGGGTAATTTTTCATGCTTCGAGCAAGCCGATTCCCTATGTGGTTTTTATGTTGACGGGAATCACATTTTGGAACTTTTTTGCTAATGGCGTGATGTCGGCGGTTGGCAGCATTTCCGGTAATGCCGCTTTACTGGCGAAGATTTATTTTCCTCGTATTGTCTTGCCGACGGCATCAGTGTTGGCGCGCTTTATTGATTTTTTGTTTTCATTACTTGTGCTCATTGTCTTTATCTTCATCTATCACACCCCGATTTATTGGACGAGCTTATGGATTCCCGTTATTTTAGTGCTGCAGATATTTTTTACGCTTGGGATTGGCTACTTAGTGGCGGCCTTAAATGTGCTCTACCGTGATGTCAACCAGCTTATGGGTCTTATTCTTTTGGTTTGGATGTATTTTTCTCCCGTCATGTATCCGGTGACCAATTTGAAACCGAGCCTCCGCAGTATTTTATTAATGAACCCCATGGGCAGTCTTTTACAAATGGAACGCGATGTGATTTTTACCGGTCATTTGCAATATCCCATTTTCGCTTGGGTAGCTCTGGCCTGGACGGTCTTTGTGTTTTTGGCCGGGATTAGTCTTTTCAGACGAATCGAACCGCTATTTGCTGAGGTGATGTAGGTGGCGACCATTGTTGTGGATCATGTCTGGAAACAATTTATGCTGCGCCGGGACCGGGCCGATAGTGTGGGGCAACTTTTGACCCGTATGATTCCCAAGCGCCGCAAAAAGGCACCGGCAGAACCTTTCTGGGCTTTAAAAGATATCTCGTTGAACATGCCTGCAGGGACCTCATTTGGTATTGTGGGCAACAACGGTTCGGGGAAAAGCACATTATTAAAAATTTTGACACGCACGATGAGTCCGACGCGCGGTCACATTCATATTGAAGGCCGGGTTTCGGCCCTGGTGGAGTTGGGTGCTGGTTTTCATCCCGACTTTACTGGTCGGGAAAATGTCTACTTGAACGCGTCGATTTTAGGTATCAGCCGCCGGGCTATTGAAAAAAAGATGGACGATATTATTGATTTTGCGGAAATTCGACCGTTTATTGATACCCCGGTCAAGTATTATTCATCCGGAATGCATGCCCGTTTGGGATTTGCCGTAGCGACCAGCGTTGAGCCCGAAATTCTTATTGTGGACGAGGTTCTTGCAGTCGGTGATGAAGCTTTCCAACAAAAATGTATGGACCGTATTTTTCATATGAAACGGGAAGGCACGAGTATTTTGTTGGTGTCTCATGATCTCTCATCCATTGAACGGCTTATGGATCAAGCCATTTGGATTAATAAGGGTGTCATGCAAAAATCCGGTCTTCCTCGCGACGTGGTCTTAGCATATCGTCAAAGCGTGTTGGATCAAAATCCACCAAATCCTGTAGAGGAATTCTCCTCCTCTGAAGCAAGACGGGATACTGAAGGCCCTTTGCAGTTGCAACAGGCTTTTGTACGCAGTCGGGACAAAATTATTGATACCTTGTTATCGGGGGACTCCTTAAATGTTGTTGTCGTCATGGAAAATCATGGGGACCAGGCGTTTAGGGGACATTTGAGCTTGGCCTTAAGACGGCCGGATGGGCTTGAAATTGCCAGTTTCTCGACGTTACTGGACGGGACACCAGTGCTCTTCCCACAAGGAACGGTGCGGGTATCGTTGAATATGCCGGAATTGTACTTAACGGCGGGCCAATATGAAATGAGCGTGACTTTATATGATGATAATGGTCGCCGGTTGAAAGAATGGCCGGGAGCCATTTCCTTGGCTGTACAATCGATGGCAAGAAGCCCAGGACTTTTGGTGCTTCCCCACACGTGGCAGGTGGAATAGTGACAAAGCCTGTTATTGGTATAGATGCCCGTTACGGAATGCACAGTCCCCGCCGAGGTATTGGGGAATATATCTACCAATTGCTTCGCCATTTAGCGGATATTCCCAGATCCTATGATCTTCTCCTGTATGCTGATGAACGAGCAGATAGGGAGATCATCAAACAATTTCGCTCGGCATTTCCTATAGAGATTTTGAAGGCTCCCAATTTCTTTTGGTGGGAACAATTTGCTATGCCGCATGCGGCGCGTTCTTTGTCACTCATTCACGGGACGGCCAACATCGGCCCGTTACGCACTAGACAACCTTTAGTCCTGACGGTTCATGACGTCATTGAATGGCACCGGGGCAAGGATTTCGGAGGTCAAATTCCCTTACGCCATCATTTGAGCCGGTTATACCGGATGAATGCCCTCAAGTATTTAGTGCACAAAAGCGCGCTGATCTTTACGGTGTCTCATCATGCGGCATTAGACATTGCGTCGACGTTACACGTTCCCATCGATCAGATCATTGTGACGCCCTTGGCCCCTAAATATCAAGCTGACAAGGTCAAATGGCCCAAAAAGCCCTTTGTCTTAGTGTTGGGAGCCATGGACCCCAGAAAAAATCTGGCCTTGGTGATGAAAACGGCGGCTTTGTTAGTTAGCCGTGGGGTGTCCTTTAAAGTCGTGGGAATTGAATCCCGTCACTTATCCCGGGTAATGCAGGATGCTTTGGTCCCGGAGAATGTGGAATTATGCACAATGATTGATGACGTTGCCTTAGCGGATTTATATGCTGAAGCCAGCTGTTTTGTTTATCCTAGCCTTTACGAGGGGTTTGGTCTACCGATTTTGGAGGCGATGTCCTTGGGCTGTCCGGTGATTACTGGAACCAATAGTTCATTGCCTGAAATCGGGGGTGATGCGGCTTTCTATGTTGATCCACTCGATCCCTCTCACTTGGCCGATGCAATATGGCAGGTCATCACCCATCCGGATCAACAAAAAGATTTGGCGGAACGGGGACAACAGCGTGCGGGACGGTTTGACTGGAATAAGACGGCTTCACTGACTGATGAAGGATATCGGCGTGTTCTAGGGATTTAGGGTAATGGAAAGCGATTAGGCAATGGAGGGGAAAGACAATAGCCACGGTTGTTGCTATGGATGTGCGAGTTTTGTCTGGCCAACGTGAACGCGTTGGAATTGCTCAATATATAGCGCGTTTATTGGCTGAATATCAACATGATGGCCAAGATGTAGCCTTGTACCCTCTGTCCTATGAAAAGAATGATAGTGAATTGGATGGGGTAGGCGTTCGTGTCATTCGTCGTATCAAAGGAATCCCCTGGCAAAGTCTCTTACTGCCGTGGCATTTACGGCGTCATCACTATGATGTGTTTCATGGCCCGGCATTTAGTATTCCGCCCTTCAGTCCCATCCCATCTGTTGTGACGATCCATGATGCCGCCTTCTACCGTATGCCTGAGGTCGTTAGGTCGGATACGGTTCGCTATCTGATGCAGGTCGTGCCGCGTTCAATGCGCAATGCGACCAAGATTATCGTTCCTTCTGGGGAAGTGCGAGACGACTTGTTGAAAATGGCTTCGACTTTGAGTCCCGATCGTATTGCGGTGATTGGGCTCGGCAGTGATCGGTTAAGAGATGTTCCGCCATCCCCCGAATCATTCCTGGCGGCACCCTATTTTCTTCATGTGGGAACGATAGAGCCCCGTAAGAATTTGGAGTTTTTGCTAAAAGTGTTCAATGAGACCGTCACAAAAGGCCATTTGCCCCATCATTTAGTGTTGGCCGGATCAAATGGCTGGAACAACGAATCATTTTGGCGGGCTTATGAGAATTTCCCACTGAAAGACCGCGTGCACATTTTGGGCTATGTGTCAGATCGTGAGACGGTAAGACTGTATCATGATGCGGCGATATATCTTTCCCCATCCCGTTATGAAGGCTTTGGGTTGGGAAGTTTTGAGGCGTTGTGGCATGGTTGTCCAGTCATTGCTTCGCCGACGGGAGGGGTGAGGGATTATGCCGTGGCTGGGCTTTATGTCTTAGCCCCGGACGATATCGAATCATGGGCTCAAAAAATTATGGAAATCGTAACACACCGGGTGGATGTTGACCGACAAGCGTTGCCGACTTGGCATGAGACCTATGCGCAGCACGTGGCTCTTTATCAAGAGGTGAGCCATGAAAAACGGTGACAGGCTGCGAGTTGAAGATGTCTCTGTCATTATTGTGAATTATAACGGGGAAAAAGTTATTGCTCAAGCGGTTCAATCCGTTCTGGCTCTTCGCCCAAGACCATTAGAATGCATTGTGGTTGATAATGGATCGACTGATCAAAGCGTGAATATTCTTCACCGGTTTTCCGATCCCCTATTACGCTTGGTCTCTTTAACGGAAAACCGTGGCGTTGCCGGTGGTCGTAATGTTGGTGTGGCTAACGCCCGGGGACGAATTTTGGCGTTTTTAGATAGTGATGGAGAGGCGACTGCGAGCTGGCTTGTTAGGGCCGTGGAGGATCTGGTGGAGCAAGAAGAGGCGGGAGCCATTGCGCCATTAGTGTTGATGAAACACGGGCAAATTATTAACGGGGCAGGCTCCTTCCTTGATAGCAGCGGTCACGGCCGAGACCGTCTTTGGGGAGAGCCTTTGGCCCAGCATGAAAGCATTGTGCTGACCTGGCGTGGACAGCCAGTAGATTATCCGATGGGGTGTGGCATGGTTATACGCCGTCAGGGACTTGAGGCCATTTGGCCATTAGATGAGACAATGCCTAAATGGCATGACGATACCGAGATTGGAATTCGTATCCGGCAATTAGGGTATCACGTGATCTTTGAACCGTTATCCCGCGTGTTACATCATCCAGGCCATTCTGATCCCAAGGACAATCGGCAACGCCAGCATATGGCCGAAACAGCGCGACTGTTATTGGTGTGGAAATATTATCCCTTAACGAGAGCCATTACCGTGACGCTGCATTATAGTTTTTTTGCCCTCACAGCTTCTCGATACCACTTGTCGTATACAAAAGATTTATGGAAAACATGGTCGAAATTATGGGGAGAACGTAAAAAAATTTGGGCAATTCGCCAACGATGGCGAAATAAAGGCAATATGGTCGGAAAATCTTTCCTGCTGTGATGGAGTTTGTTATTATGGCAGGAGATTTTGTAGAAGGTAAAGGTGTCGGTCGTGGAGGACGTGAAAATTCGGCCTGCGTCCCTTACGGTAGGTGACCGGATTCGGAACCTGCGTCTGTTGCAGGGGCTGTCGTTGGAAGCGCTGGCAACCCCAGGTATTCCTGTTTCAGTGGTTGAGTTGATAGAAACCAATCAATGTGTGCCTCCTGACGATTGGATCCGGCACTTTGCTCACGTTCTCGGAGTGGACATGAGCGCGTTAATTTGTCCACAAAAGGTTGCCTTGAGGCAAGCAGCACAGACTTTATGTGCTGCAGGACATGATGCCGTTTTAACAGGACGTCATGAGGATGCTGCAGAAATTTTAACCCAAGCCTATCAATTCACCCGGGCTTACCAGTGGCATGACTTACTCGCGTCCATTGGTCCCGATTTGTCCCAAGCCTTGCAATTAACGGGTCATATATCGCAAGCGGCCGATTTTGGCTTGCATATTTTGTTGTCACTCCCTGCTCGAATCGATCCCAATCATCGGCGTCACATATTAATTCGCACAGGCAATGCGCTCTATCAAATGAATCATTTTGCCATGGCTGCTGTGCTTTATGATCACGTGATATCTGAGGCAGCTGGGGATAGGCGGATTATTATAAAAATGTTATTAAATACCGGTCTTTGTCATTTGAATATGGGTCAATTTCATCAAGCATATCGCACTTTTGAAGAATGCTGGGAAATTGGCAAGGAGCTTGAAGAACCTTACTGGCTGGCTTGGACTCATATTGATCTGGCCGCGTGTGATCTCATGCAACATCAAGCGAAGCCAAGAACCCTCGATCATTTACAGCAAGCCGAGGAATTCGCGCTCGCGGCCCATGACCAAGCGGCTTATGCTGCGGTTATTCATGACCGGGGCGAATATTATCTTTATCAACGAGAATGGAAAAAGGCTGAGACCTGTCTCATTGATGCCCTCGGTTATTTGAGGGATGATAGCACGACCTATGCTTTTATTTTAGACGACTTAGCCGAGCTATACATTCATCGCCGACATTGGCGTAAAGCGCAGAAAATAATTCAACGCATGCTAAAAATTTCGCGGCTCATCCATAACGAACGCATCCAGGGATTAGCCCACCGGCGTCAAATGCAGTGGCACTTGTCTCGTCAACAAAAAGATGAGGCGGCCGAATATTTTTATCGTGCCTTGTCCGTTTTTAATCAGATTGGTCATCAATTTGAAGTTCAACAAACATTGGCACTGTGGTCTCAGTCTTCGTGATACGTCTCCTCTCTTTTTTTCTTTCGTTAGAATAGTTTGTGAACGATTTGCTTGAATACTTCGTGAATTGCCAGATTCCAGATAACAGATGAAAATAAGAAGGGAGGAGGTTGGTGTATGTCAATCATTGATTATGGCCATGGGATTTATGCTATTGATTTATACGAGGAAGGAAAACCATTTCGCTCCAGTGCCTATGTGATTAAAGATGACCAGATTGCGTTAATTGAGACGGGATCGGCCAGAAGTCATGAGGCATTGCTTCAAGGTCTCAAAGAGTTGGACCTGAGTCCGACGGACTTAGATCATATTATTGTGACCCACGTGCATTTAGATCATGCAGGGGGAGCGGGTCAAATGATGCAGAAAAGTCCTCATGCTCTATTACATGCGCATCCTCGGGCGGCTAGACATTTAATTGATCCCTCCAAACTGGATCAAGGTGCTCGCGCCGTGTATGGAGACCGTATGGATGAGATGTTTGGCGCCTTAATCCCCGTGGATGCAAGCCGGGTGGTCATTGAAGAAGATGAAGGAACCTTGCATCTGGGTGAGCATACGTTGAGTTTTTACCATACGCCAGGACATGCCAAACATCACATGTGTATTATGGACGATGTCACGCAGGGAATCTTCAGTGGGGATATGATCGGCATTCGTTATGTTCCGGGATATACCGGATGGGACTTTGATTATGGATTTCCTACCACGTCTCCCGTGGATTTTGATCCAGATGTGATGCTTGCATCCCTTGAACGAATGGAAGCGCTCGGAGCCCACCGGATTTATCACACCCATTTTGGAGTGTCAGAACCAGCGCGAGAGGCTTTTGACTTTTCCCGCAAAGGGGTGCACTATATCAACGAGCTGATTAAACAATTGCCGGATAATCCTAGTTATGAGCTAATCTACCGGGCGTTATCGGAAATTATTGCCCAAGATTTAAAACGCTTAGGCCATCCGGTAAAGACTGTGGATCCATTAGCTTTGGACATTATGCTGGATAGCCAAGGCATTTTGGTGTACATACAGAAGAAAAAAGCTGGGAAATTATAGAAAGAGGTGAGGGAGATGGCACATATTATCTGTATTCCGGTTGATGAGGCTGGTCAGGTAGAGCCCCGGTGGGGACGGGCTCCACGGGTCGCGTTAGCGACGATTGAGGATCATCAAATTACCAACTGGGAAGAATTCGATGTCCATTGGGATACATTACATGACCAGGACGGTGAAGGCCGGCATCATGCACGGATTGCGAAATTTCTGATGGATCATCACGTGAGTGATGTCGCAGCGAGCCATATGGGTCCCGGTATGTCCCGGATGTTGGCCTCCATGCGACTGCACACCTATTTAGGCGTCGAAGGTGACGCACGACAAGTCATTGAAAGACTCGCTCAAGAATTGTAAGCGTCACGATTCTCTGGGATGTCTCGGGGAATTGATAAAGGAGTTCACATCACAAAATGAAACATGTGATTATTGGAGCCTCGGGTCAAGTGGGGACATACCTCTATCAAAAATTAGGTCAGGTTGGGGAAGACGTGACAGGGACCTATTATCGTCATCCCCAAACGGGGTATAAGGCATTAGATATGAGTGATACCGAGGCTGTCGAGTCCCTTTTATCGGCTATTAAACCGGATGTTGTGTGGATTCCTGCGGCAATGGCCAATGTGGATTTTTGTGAAGAAAATCCTGAGTTGAGCTACGAACACAATGTCCGTGCGCCTCAAATAGTGGCAGAATTGGCGTCAAAACAAGGCGCACGGATTGTCTTTTTTTCTACGGACTATGTTTTTGATGGGATGAATGGACCTTATCAAGAGAAGGACCCTGTGCATCCCATCATGGTTTATGGTCAACACAAGGCGGAGATGGAACAGTACTTGTTGACGCAAGTGCCCCATAGTCTGGTAATCCGGCCAGCCTGGATTTATAGCCGGGATGATAACCCCCGAAATTTTGTCTACCGGGTGTTATCTGAACTGAAAAGGGGACATGCGGTTAAAGCAGTGACGGACCAATGGAATACGCCGACTCCCAGTGATGGGTTAGTGAACATGGCATGGAAAGCGCTACAAGATGAATTTGAGGGCATTTTACATATAGTAGGACCGGAGCGTTTAACGCGGTATGAATTGACGAAGCGTATTGCCAAGGCTTTTGGCTATGCTGTGGATTTAGTGGAACCGGTGACGACGGAATCATTTCATTTGCCTGCAAAGAGACCCTTGAATGGGGGCTTAAAGACACAGCATTCTTCTTATCGCTTGGTCGCAGGGCGTGATTTTGAGCCTTTGTTCTAGTTCTTTAAAAAACGAAAATATCCCGCCCAGAGACGATCTGAGCGGGATATTATTTTATGAATCTAGCCGAGTAACTTCAAAACGAGTCCGGGTAGCTGGTTGGCCGAAGCCAGTGCCTGAAGTCCCGTCTGCTGCAGAATTTGTTCTCGTGAGAAATTACTCATGACCTGCGACATATTGGCGTCCATAATTGTTGATTTAGCCGCCTGCAGATTGGTGTTTTCTGTGTTCAGATTCTGAATCGTGTTATTCAATTGATCTTGTTGTGCACCAGTTTGTAATTTACGGAATTGGCGTTGCTGTTTAATTGGGTTAACATAGGCTTTGAATTTCTTTTTGGAGGTCTTGCTGGTCTTGTGTTGTTTCGGGAATGCTTGAGGCTTGGGTAGCTAACTCCTGAATCTGAGTCACAATTTGTACGTCATTTTGGATACCACCATTGGCTGTATCTAACTAGTTCAAGGCTTGGTTGGCATTATTGAGGGCAGATTGATTCCACCTAATTCTCCACTCATTAAAGTGGCAATGGCTAAGCCTGCCGGATTGTCTCCGGGGGAATTAATCTGTTAACCCGTGACATTAGCTATTCGAGATTCGTTAATGCATTGACGGCTTTGCAGAATAATAGTTCCGCGTGGACGACTTTACAAGGAGATGCTGGTTCCTTTTTATTGGGATTGCAATCGTTAGGATTGACGGGACTACAAGCTATGCAGGCTGTGCACCAGCAGGAAGTTACTCGGTCGATGTCTTACAATTAGCTCAAACGGAAATCGACGGAACGGCCTCCACAGCTATTTCTATTACCGATTCTAGTGTCGCCCTTAATCTCTCCACTGCGACTGTCGCCTTTGTCGTTGGTGGGGTTACCGTGTCCATTGGCGTTAATACCAGTACTACCTTGAACCAATTTAGTGAGTGATATCAATCAAAGTGGTGCCCCTGTTGATGCTCAGGCCGCCGAGTCTGGCGATAATTACTATCTTAAGCTCTACGGGACTCAAACTGACCAAGCTATTTCTTAATATTAACGGGACCGTAGTCTTGTCGGATGTTGGCATTTTTTCCAGTACGTCCAGTGGATATCAACTTAACCAAGTGCAAGCTGCTCCGGTTGCGTTAGTGTCCTACCAGGGATCTACTGTTTCCAGTGCGACGAATATCTATAACAATTTGATTCCCAACGTGACGTTATCCTTGTCTACTAACGATAGGCCCGTAATCACGTACAACATATTCAGCTATTGCGATTAGGGCATCGTAATGGTATGCGGAATTAGCATCAAATTCGGTTGCCACCAGTCTTTGTAATTGGTCAATGGGGCAGTGTATACGTAAGTACATTCTTTTCATCATGGGACCATCGTCAATCCGTTTTGCCACCGACTCATACAATCTACTAGTTTAAAAATCCTTGAGGAGATTATTGGGTAACATCACATGAGGATGAAGCAGATGGATGAGTTCGGCAAGTCCCATAGCAATGGCTGGGGAGGGTTCATCAATATAGGAAGGTTCGGGCATGGCCAGAATATGATTGTCTTGGACGGCACGGACATGAGAAAATCCCGGTAAACTGGCAATAACATGCGCCGTCGCATCACTTGGGTCATAAATGATGTCATCAGGATTGGCTTTGACAATTTGCTTCGGCGTCAGTATAGGATAGGCCGTATGAGCAAATTGATCAGCAATATTTTTCCCTCCAGCCATTGTAATGAGGTTGTTGAGATAACTATTGGGTCCCGCGGAATATAATTGTCCCAAATCCAAAAAGACGGTGGGAGTATGATGGATATTTTTGCGCACGAGGCGCTGAAGAGTATTTAATTCGGTTTTTAACTGGGAAATTAACGTTTTGGCCTGTTGCGTTCGACCCGTGGCTATTCCAACAATTTGAATATCATGATAGACGCCGTTTATATTTTGCGGGCTTAAAATGATAACGGGGATGTGAAAGTGTTGTAGAGCGGATAATCCCTTAATGCCGGGAATCGCAAGCACTAAATTGGGCTTCGTCGCCACGATTTGCTGGATATTGATGGAGGGGAAAGACGAACCGATATTGTGGAGCCCCTTCAATTCGCTTGCCCATGGAGGCGGCGCGTACTCAAATGTCATGGTATCGGTGCCCACAATCTCATTTTTGAGTCCCAAGTCTAAAGCGATTTCAGTATTACTTGGGGCAATCGTGACGATGCGGGTGGCTTTATGCGGGAGAATAACAGTACGTCCAGTATCATCCGTTATCGTAATTCTATGGACTTCGGCCGATTTCACGTGGGTTACAGTCTGTCCACAGCCCGCCAAGAGACCAAGGCTAAGACCGAGCCCCAATACCTTTAGGACTCTTGCAAAACGGTTCAACATGTTTTCTCCTTTAGACTGATACTCTTGATGAAATTACACAATGTTTCCGTCCAGGACCTTTGCCATAATGAGAGTGTATGATGATGCGCTCTCATTGACAAGGTAAAACTCGGTCAGGACTCAATTTGTAAATTTCGGGAATATTGTAGAACAAGTGGGGGCATTTTCCAAACGAGGCACATCTAAGGAGGTTGTGACGATGGATCATCCTAAAGACATCAACGACTATACTGAACGCGTATTATGGTCCTTATGGTACCGGCGCCGGGCGGTGACAATCGGGACTATCTGTGGGGATGCTCGTCTCGAACCCCACATTGTTACCCCGATTCTTGAACGCTTGGCAGCGAAAAAATGGATCGAAGTGTATCACACCGCAGGACAGCCTTCGTTGTATTTTTGGGCACGGCCTAAAGATCAGGACATGATTAAAACAGCGGAATTAATGCACCGCTTGCTTTGGGATCTGCCATTAAACCATCACGATGTGCTATAAAAGACTTATAGTGCGTAAGAGTGGAGTCATGATGGTTAATCTAATCTAAGTCGCACTCTTCTTCCCGGGCATTACACAGCGGCGAGAAAATGATGACCCAGCGTCCATTATCAAACCACCGTAGCAGCAGTTGCCCGGTATTCGGTACCCAAATATGGCGGGCAGCCGGTCCATGGGCTTCCAAAATAACGAGCAGGGCCCCTTTAATACAATCAGCGTGTGTTGCTGCTACGGTTAAGGTACTGGGCTCACAAGTTTGAAGGAACTGCGAGAGCGCGGACAACACACGCTGACCCACGGTCATGATACTTTCTCCGCCGGGAGGGGGATTATTCTCCGGATCTTGCCGCCATGCCTGGAAAGCAGGGGAATTGGCGTTTTCTAAATCTTTCAGTCGGTGACCATCCCACTGTCCTAAATCAACTTCTGCCAAGTCATCCAAGATGACGGGATCAATCTGATGGATCCGTGCCAAGGGCAGAATGGTTTGCCTGGCGCGTAACAAAGGACTCGTGACAATATAGCGAATGGGAGCATTGAGCAATTGCCGAGCGAGTCGCTCGGCCTCTAAAGAACCGGCGGGAGTTAAGGGTGGGTCCCATGTGCGGCACGCGAAGCGGCCTACTGCATTGGCTTCACTTTCACCATGCCGGACCAATAATACATCAGCGTATGAGGGCAACAGAAAACCTCCTGTGAGAAATAGTTGAGCACAACGGACTAGGCGCTTTTTATCTTACTGAAATTCCGAAGTCATGGGGAGAATTTATTGCGCTCTCGCAAATTTGTCAATCATCCACAAAATTGCACCAAGCACCGAATTCATGATAGGCTGAAAAGGAACACACACAGTCCTTTGTACATATAGTACGCTAGGGCTTAGTGGAATCAATTGAATTAATCGCCAAATCGTGTGCAAACACGAACGGGGGACCCAATTTTCGGGGCGTACGTAAGGGGGCAGCTTTCCGCCCTAGCCCGTCAGCTTACCTCGTCGGCATGGAAAGCTTGGACAGTTGCCCGGGCTCGTCCCGGTTTTTTTATCGATTTGGTGATTTTTCGATTGATAGGAGATGAGAACCTCAGTTTTTAAGGAGGTACGCTTTATGGGTTATTCATGGGTGACGCCTGAGAAGGAACAAAAAAATGGCGTGGTGAGTCAAACGCCAGAAGGCCTGACGGGGGCGATGCAAAAAAAACCGTATAAAGGTTACGTTCCCTGGTTAGTGGCGGTCCTGGTCATTGTGGTATGGTGGTTAATTTCCGCTCTTCACTGGGTTTCATCCACAGCCCTCCCCTCACCCGGATCTGTTTTTCATGATTTCATTTCGGTTGCCACAATAGGTTATAGCGGTGTTCCCTTATTAACGAGCACGTTATATAGCATGGGCCGTATTACGGCAGGGTTTTTAGCGGCCGTTGTGGTTGGGATCCCCATTGGATTTTGGATGGCATCATCAGACTGGGTCTTTTTAGCCATTGACCCGTTATTACAATTCCTTCGTCCTATTCCCCCGCTAGCCTATATTCCTGTGATGATTGTCTGGTTTGGCATTGGCGAAACCTCAAAAGTCATCCTGATTTTTTTCTGTACCATTCCCATTATTATCATTAGCGCCATGAGCGGGGTAAAAAGTGCACAAGAGACCCGTATTCGGGCAGCCCAATGCCTTGGAGCCAACAAAAGACAGTTGTTCCGTTATGTCATTTTGCCATCGGCACTTCCGGAAATTTTTACGGGCATGCGAGTTGGTATCGGCATTGCATGGACCTGTCTTGTCGCTGCCGAAATGATTGCAGCATCCAAGGGACTGGGCTGGATGATTGAATCAGCAGGAAACGAACTGCAGATCGGAGTGGTTTTTGTCGGTATCGTGATCATTGGACTTCTCGGTTACGGGATGGAACTGATTATCCGCAGCATTGAGCACCGAGTCACACCATGGAAAGGGAAAGCATAAACATTACCGATTGTTCTCTAAAACAGAGCACGTTCTCGTATGACTGGAAGTAGTCATGCTCGGGGATGCTGTGTCACCTTTTTGTCCTAAGAAAGGGTAACGTCACGATCTTAACCTCAGTGGAGCATATATTTTATGCCGTCATCGTGAGTCATGAGGCGCATAACACCATGACAAAATACCAAAGGAGGATGTTTTGTGCGTGCATTTCTTCAAACCAAGAAATTTCGGCAGTCTCTTATGATGGGAGTTTTCATCCTACCTATCCTGGTGGGGTTAGCTGGGTGCGGCAGTGCTACGGCAGCGAAGCAAGAACCGACGGTCACCATCGGTTATGAAAATGCGCCAGATCCCGAATCCGTGGCCATTGAGCAGAATTTCTTTCAAAAATATATGCATGCGCATGTGGTCTTGAAATATTTTTCATCGGGTCCCGAGGCCCTGACATCCTTGGCTTCCGGCTCCTTGGATTTTATGACCACCTTAGGTAATCCCCCGACAGCCTCTGCGATTGCCCGCGGAGTTCCCTTGAAAGTGATATGGGCTATGGAGCGGTATACCACGGCCGAAGGATTAGTGGTTAAAAATGGGTCTCATATTCGATCCCTTAAAGATTTGGAAGGGAAAACGGTAGCTTTGGTGCAAGGCTCGACGTCACCTTTTGAACTAGATACCGCTCTTCAAATGCACCACATTCCAGTCTCTTCTGTTCATATCGATAATATGGCTCCGCCCAACATGGTGGCTGCCTGGAAAACCAATCAAATTGATGCCGCCTACGTATGGGCCCCCTTTTTAAACGAAATGCAACAAGACCATGGTCATATCCTCATTTACGATCAAAACCAGGTCAACCAAGCACCAATTTTTAATTTGGCCGTTGTCAATTCGCACTTTGCCAGCAAATATCCTCAATTGGTGGATCAATTCATCCAAGCGGAAGAAGCTGGTGTCAAATTTTTCTATGCCCATCCTAACCAGTCATTCCAAGATATTGGCAAATTAAATGGAATTTCAGCCGCTGATGCCAAAGCGCAAGCGCAAGGTTTGCACTTTACGACCTTGTCCCAGGAATTAACCCTGCGAAGATTGGGAACTTCCAGCACGGTTGCTGACTCTTTGGTCACAAAATCCTTAACGTCAGCAGCCCAGTGGTTGAAACAGACGGGGCAAATCAGTGCTGTTCCAGCAAATATGAGCCAATATGTTGATCCCTCTTTTTGCCAAACGGTCTACGATCATTCGCGGAAAAGTGGGACCTAACACAGGAAATCCGGTCTATATGACCTATGTTCCCGGTGTGATTTATCAGATGTAATCAAAAAGGAGCATTTGCGGGTGATTGAACTTCACAATGTGACGAAATTCTATCCACCGACTATAAAAGGCGGCCAGCCCGTTTTAGCCGTCGATCATGTGAACCTATCATTACATCCCGGAGAATTTGTCTGTATTGTTGGACCGTCGGGATGTGGGAAAACCACAATTCTCAACATGATGGCAGGGTTTGAACAACCGAGCCAGGGAAAGATTTTACTGGAAGGGAGGGTCGTGGATAAACCGGGACCGGAACGGGGAGTCGTGTTTCAGCAACCTTCTTTGTTGCCGTGGATGAACGTTTACGACAATATAGCTTTGGGACTCACGATTCGCGAAGGGAAAAAATCTCATCATGTCCCAAAAGTTCAGTCCATTATTGACACTGTGGGATTGTCTGGATTTGAACAGCATTTTCCCTATCAACTTTCTGGAGGCATGCAACAACGGGCAGCGATTGCCCGCGCATTGATTACTGAACCGCAAATTCTATTGATGGATGAACCTTTTGGCGCCTTAGACGCCCAAACCCGAGCAGACATGCAACGCTTTTTGCTTTCTCTATGGCAGAGGGTTAAACCCACCGTTCTCTTCATTACACACGATGTAGAGGAAGCGATTGTCTTAGCCGACCGGGTGGTGGTGATGACGCCACGGCCCGGCAAAATTGCAGCGGATATTGCGATTAATTTAGGAAGACCTCGCGAGTGGGATGTTACCCTGTCTTCGGATTTCTTGCATTACAAGAAATCCGTATTAAACATTCTTAAACCAGGACAAACATCAAGACCCCGACATTAACGGCTTGTCGTACATGATTTAGGCATATAAGGGACCAGGGAGTTGCTAATTGTGACATCCCAAGGTCCTTTTCGCCTGATGACACGTTCATTATTCAGCATAAAAGGATTTTGCTGTGCGAAAATAGTCCCCTGGTGAAACTGACTCTACCCGATGGGCAATCTTTGATGGTATGCTTGTCATATCCCGTGGAGAGGAGAAGACGGTGAACCAGGAAAAGGCAGAAGCATTGTTTGATGCCGCATTTCGTGTTTTGCGCATGATGGCACGTCAGTTTGCGCGTGATCGTGCGCCATGGCACATTACACCAACGCAATATCATATTTTATATTTGATTCGGGATCGGCGGACCCTGACGCTTATGGATATGGCTAAACACTTGCAGGTGTCTGCACCGACAGCCACCCGGGCGGTTGATGCGTTAGTGCAAAAAGGATTGTTGTGTAAAGAACGTGATCCCCAGGATCGGCGATTAGTGTGGTTGCGGTTGTCCGATGAAGGTATCCGCTTGTTGTCGTTAGAACGCGCGGAACATGTCAAATTCTTAGCCCAAGAGGCCGATGACAAATTGAGTAGGGATGAGCAAGATCAATTGATTGCCTTACTCAATAAGCTGATTCCCCCGGCATCGTCCGAAAAACAATAAGGTGAATGGTGAATGCCCACAATTGGCCTAATTATTAATCCGATGGCTGGACGTGACATCAGACGCTTAGTAGCGGCTGCGTCTTTGCAGTCGGCTCCCGAAAAAATGTTAGTGGTCCGGCGACTCTTTTCCGGGATGTCTGGGATTCCCGGCACAGAAGTGATGATGATAGATGATTATGAAGGATTTGGGCGTTATGCTTTGCATGAATTGAATGACGTCTTGCCTGTAAAACTCATTGCCGGCGAAAAAGAACCGAGTAATGGGGCCTCAACAATTGATTGGGCCCAGCGCCTTGAGCAGGCAGGAGCGCGGGTCATCGTGAGTGTGGGCGGAGATGGTACCCAGCGCAATGTTGCCCAGGCTCATCTCGGGATTCCCATTTTGCCGATTGCCGGCGGAACCAATAACGTCGCTTGCTGGACGGGAGATCAAACCGCAGCGGGTTATGCGTGCGCATTATATCTCGCACGCGGCGATGATCCATTGGAAGTAGGTTTTCAAGCCAAATTGATCCATGTGCAGCTGGAAAATGGCCACGAAGAACTGGCATTAATTGATGTAGCCCTTGTGCGTCAGGCTTACACCGGTGCTTTGGCGGTCTGGCATGCCGATGATGTGGAGCGTCTGCTCTTGACAGTGGCGGATCCAGTTCGGCCGGGGTTATCAAATGTAGGAGGCTTTCTTTATCCTGTTTTTCCCGATGATGATGTCGCTCTTCAAGTGATTTTGCAAGGAGGACCTCCTGGACAAGCTACTTTAGCCGTGATGGCACCAGGTCTGATGACGCCGTTTTATGTTCAACAGGTTGAACCGTTAGCTTTAGGACAAGCGGTGACGTGGAGACGAAAAGAGGGTGGGTCGTTAGCTTTGGACGGCGAGCGAAGCGTGGTGTTACGACCTGGGGAACCGGTGATGCTGCGTGTTATTCGCGACGGACCTTTTGTGTTAGATCCTAGCAAAATCCTGAGAAAAGTTGATTAAAGTCTATGGAACAACACGTCTCCAATCATTTTCATACCCATCTTGGCTGAAGAAAGAGAGCCTAAGAAAATAGTCCCCATGAAAAGCATTTTTTGGTCTAAATCTCGTTCTCTGACCTATGTATAGGGCAACAGGCAAAATTGTCAGGAGGGAGATTATGGGCTCGTCAGATTATGCTGTGAGTGCCAATATGGCTCAGGTTATCGTGCGCCTTGCGACCATTCGTCGGGAAATCAGACAACTAGAAACGGAAGAGCACGTCATTCGCCAAGAACTTTTAAAGACCGTTCAGGATTGGCCGCCTCATGCCTTTCCGATCCGAGTTGGAGAAGTGGAATTACGTCTACAGCAACGGAGTGGACGCATTGATTATGAGGAAGCCTTGCATATTTTGGATTCTCAGGGATTATTAAATCAAGCCCCTGCCGAAGGGATTGTTTCAGATCAAGATGCTCTGATTGCCTTACGCGTGGCCATATCGGAACTCAGTATGCCTCAAGATACCCAACAGCAACTATCCAGCTTCTTTCAACAAGCCATTCAGTTTCGACCCACACTCAGTACGGAATGGTTGGCGCATCTTTTTCAGTCACAGGCTCTGGATGAAGCAAGCTATGCTCGCTGTTTCAAAGACCAGAAACCGGTTGTTCCGGTATTGGTGGTACGCTAATGGGCCACCGGCCTTGATTGGCCTCAATGATACGGCGATATAACAAGGCACTGTCTTTAAGGGTGCGTTGTTGCGTGGCATAATCCACATGAATGAGACCAAAGCGGGGTCTATAGCCTTCGGCCCACTCAAAATTATCGAGTCCGGCCCAATAAAAATACCCGCGGACAATAGCTCCTTGATTTTGGGCCCGGCCTACTGCCGCTATGTGATCTTTCAGAAATTGCTGCCGCAGCCGGTCATCATTCGTCGCTATTCCGTTCTCCGTAATGATCAGAGGCTTATCATAGCGTTTCATGGCCACCAATAATTTTTCGAGACCCTCAGGATAAATTTCCCATCCCATGTCGGTAAGAATTTGGTCCGGTTTGTGTGGAACCGGGGTGAGAAATTGACGGAAACGGGCATATTGCCGGGTATAGTAGTTGATTCCGATAAAATCGGATGTATGCCGGGTCCACCGAATAAAGCGGCCATTAAACAAGGAATGAAGAAGACGGGCATTGTAACGGTCTAGCCGGGAGCGACTGTTATAGGGTTCAAAAGCCAGAAGATGGTGAGCCAGTCCTACCATGGCATGGGCGTTTTGCTGTTTTATTTGGTGATAAGCGGCATTGTGACACGCGAGAAGGCGGGGACCGATTTGCCACACTTCTTTGAGATTTTTATGTCCAGGCGGCCATTGCCCATTACCATAACCCATCACGGCATAGACCATGGGTTCATTGATGGTGATATAAAACCGGACCAAATCGCCTAGATGGCTAACAACCTGCTTGACATAGCGAGCAAATAGCTGAGGAGCCTGAGGATGGAAAAACCCTCCCTGCGCGGCAAACCATAGGGGCAACGTAAAGTGATGCAATGTGATTATGGGCTCCATATGGTGGCTAATAACAGCTTCAGTCATAGCCCGGTAATGCTGTAAAGCGTTCTCATCAAAATACCCAGGCTTCGGTTCAATGCGGCTCCATTCTAGTGAATAGCGGTACGCATTGATGCCGATCTCAGAAAACAGATTAAGGTCCTCAGGATATTTTTCGTAATGAAGGCAGGCGTTTCCCGATTTCTCGGGAACATGGCCCGTGTCTTCCCATTGTGTCCAATCGTTATGGTTGTTGCCTTCTACTTGATGACTTGATGTTGCCACACCCCATAAAAACGGTGTGGTATCAAGAGGCCAAGACATCATCCGTTATTCTGCCTTTCTACGCATACGCTTGAAAATTTTATGGTACGTCCTGTTCGATCGAACCCACACGGACGCGAATGGCCTTGGGGATGGTTTTTACGGTGACGGGCAAATGACCAATCAATTCCCCATCGGCATGGACCCACAACGCTTTGGGTCCTTCGAGGGTCAAGGAGGCGGCGGGAAAGGTTTTCACCACTTTGCGGCTGACATGGCTTCCCCGAAAAACGCGCGCTAATAACGGAAATACTTGCCAGGGGCTAATCCCTTCAATCCATACGACTTGGAATTCACCGTCGTGCGGATTGGCTTCCGGACAGATTTTCATTCCCCCAGCATAATATTGCGTGTTCCCAATGGCAATCATAAAGGTATTTTGCGATCGCGTGGCTTCTTCCAAGGTGACCGTCATCGGTTGTGGGCGATATCCAAAGGCATTGTATAAAATTCCCCGAATGAACACCCATGTGCCGTTTCCTTGCTTCTTGCGCTGATTGACCCAGCCAGCGACTTCAGCGTCAAATCCAGCACCGGCCACGGTCAGAAAATACTGGCCATCAATGTGCCCCAAGTCGAACCATTGATGGGGTCCCCTCAAAGCGGTATCTACCATTTCTCCCAGGGATTTGGGATATCTCAGCATGCGAACAAAATCATTGCCGGTGCCAGCGGGAATAACGCTAAAGATGGCTTTGCCAGAAGGCATCAAACCATTAATCACTTCGTGATGAGTTCCGTCGCCTCCTAAAGATACGACCGTCATGTCTTCAATATCTGCAACTTCTTGAGCCAGTTGGGTGGCATGACCCGGGCCCTGTGTTTCAACAATTTCCACATCGAATTTCTCGAGAAACGGTTTAACACTTTCTAAAACATGAACCGCTCTGCCATTACCGGCTGTGGGATTATATATGATCCGCGCTGCCATATGTTACGGGATTCCCCCATTAAATGAAGATGCCTGTGTAAATCTTTCGCCTATGTCGCCAATGATTGATCACTTCCTAGCAGTTCGCGACATGTGCGAATTTCGTCGGCATACTGCGCTTCAGATTCGACAGGGGTTTCCAAAAAAAACGGTATCGCATGGAAGCGGGGTTCGTTTAAAATCGTTTGGATCATATTGATCCCCATAAATCCCTGCCCAATTAACTCATGGCGGTCCTTTTTAGCACCAAAGGGCACTTTACTGTCATTTAAGTGAATGGCTTTTAGTCCATCCATAAATTCGGGGTGTCGAAATCCTTCAAAATCCCCGATGTTTTCCGAAGAGAGAATGCCTGCCGCAAACGCATGCTGGGTATCCAGGCAAAATCCCACTTTGTCTTTAGGAAAGGGATCGGCTATCGCTAATAGTTGTTCAATCGTTGTGCCAATTTCCGATCCTTGTCCCGCGGTATTTTCTAACAAAATCATCACATGCTCCGTCTTATTACGCTCTAAGACCTGGGAGAGGGCTTCTTGCATACGGGCAATACCGTAGTTAAGTCCTTTATCCTTGGGTTTGCCGCAATGGACGATGACGCCGTAGGATCCTCGCGCTTCCCCAATCACTAAATCTTGGACTAACGCGTCTACAGACAGCTGAAACAGTTCCTCATCCGGAGTTGCCAGGTTAATGAGATAGGGGGTATGTCCTACCGTAACCAAGTTCAATTCCTGCATTCGGGTACGTCCTTCTTCAGCATCCACCACATTGAGGGGTTTCGCACCGCGAAACCCCCGCGGGTTCTTTGTGAAATATTGAAAACAGGTGGCGCCCAACTTCGGCGCGTTATCCACCGCTTTGACAAATCCTTTGGCTACACTCAAATGGCATCCTATACGTATCATTGTTATTTCGCCTCATTCCATCACTATGGTCCATGATGACGAAAATCGGATTTGACGTCAAGCAAAGTGTAAATCCCTGAAAAAATTAAAGGAATTTTGCTTGTCAAAATCGAACTAACATAGACATTACGCATCATGATGACGGAATTTTACGATGCGCTGGATTATTTGAGGGATCCGTGAAAATTCGCCAGTTGTCACAGCGCATATTGAACGAAAAACCAGGAGGCAACACTCATGAGTGCAGCACGTTACTATACCTATGCGTTAATGACAGAAACCCTGCAACAGTGGCAAGAACAGTACGGCAGTCTTTTTGCGCTGGAAGCCATCGGGAAAAGCCGGATGGGCCGGGATCTATGGGCCGCCACACTATCATCACCCGTCAAAGAGGCAAAAAGCAAACCCGCGGTGCTCGTGGATGCCAATATTCATGCTGGTGAAGTGGCTGGGAATGCGGTGGCCATGCACTGGATGGCTACGCTCTTAGAGAACTACGGAAAATCCCCCGCGGTTACCTGGCTTCTTGATACCCGTACTGTGTATGTGATTCCTCGAATTGCTGTCGATGGTGCGGAAGAATATTTAACCACCCCGCTTCGGATGCGTTCGAGTCCTCATCTTTATCCGTATTCAGAAGTTTTACCGGGGTGGATATTAGAAGATATTGATGACAACGGGCATATCTTGACGATACGGATGCCCGCGGATGACGGGGCATTTGCCGTAGATGAGAAAGATCCCCGGATTATGCGCAGGCGTCGCCCTGGTGAATTTGGCGGTCAATATTATCATGTCTTTCCTGAAGGACGGGTGCTGCCTGCGGAGCATCAAGGGAAAGACTTGATGGGAGGTCGCTTAAATCTCACAGTTCCTAATGCCATGGATTTTAACCGGAACTTTCCGATCCGCTGGGCCGGAGAAGACAAGCAAAAGGGGGCAGGACCATTTCCCCTATCAGAGCCGGAACTGTATGCTTTAGCCCAATTTGTCACCGAGCATCCCAATATTGCAGGATATGCGGCTCTTCATACCTCCGGCGGGGTGATCTTGCGACAGCCGTCTACAGGCCCTGATACCGTGTTGTCACTGGAAGACCGGGCACTCTTTACCCGGGTGGCTCATGAGGGAGCTCAAGTGAGCGGGTATTTTGCCAAGTCCAATTATGAAACCTTTCATAATGGGCACGATGACGTGTTGATGCCGGGGGCGGCGGATGACTGGATGTATGATCATCAAGGTGTCTTAAGTTTCACCGTCGAAATTTGGGATTTGCCTCGTCATGCCGGGGCACGGGGATATGCCGAATATGGCGTGCAAGGCTTGATGAAATTAACGGATAGCGAAAAAGAAGAGGACATGCGAAAAATTATGGCCTTTATCGATGAAAAAATTGGGCCGGAAGCATTTTTTGCCTGGACACCTTTTAACCATCCTGATTTAGGTCCTGTAGAAATCGGGGGTATTGATCCGAAATTTGTGATTCAAAATCCTCCCCTTACGTTTTTGGAGGAAGAATGTGAACGCGTCGGACGTTTTCTCACCACGTTGGGATTAACCACGCCTCAATTGGCGGTTTCGAAATTGACGGTTGAGAAAACCGGGAACGAGATCTTCCGAATTGTTGCCTTAGTGACGAACCAAGGCTTTTTACCGACTTCAAGCACGCAAAAAGGGCGCACGATGAAACGTAACCGGGGACTTACAGCACGTCTTGACGGGGACTATCAAATGATTGCGGGGCAGTCGCCCCAATATTTAGGGCATTTAAGCGGGTATGGCAGTTTAGATGCGGGAGAACCGCCAGCATCCAATAGGGTCCAACTGGAATGGGTCATCCAAGCGAGGCCCCACAGTACTTTGACGCTCACGGTGAGTACGCCTAAGGCTGGTCAAGTCACGGTGCCTGTGGTTTTAGAATAACGAGTAGGGAACGGAGGATTAGCGTGTTTGGATATGACTTGCGATTATTGATTCCCGCGGCGTTACGACAAACCTATTTGAATACCGCAACGCTCGGCCCGACTCCCACACCGGCTTCCGCCGCGGCTTGTGCGGCCGAATTGGAATGGGAAGAAATCGGTCCTGGACATGTTCCCTACTATTTAGAAGCGCGAGAAAAAGCGCGTCAGTTTGCCAAGCGGATTGAGCACTATATGCCTAGAGGCACGGTCAGTCTGGTGGAAAACAATAGTGAAGCCATTTTGCGAGTGATGTGGGGATTACCATGGGAGAGAGGGGACGAAGTCATTACCACCGATCACGAACATCCTGCCATGCTTTTCAGTTTATCCTCATTGATACGCCGATTTGGGATTAAGGTCAAAGTGATGACGGTAGACAGTGCTCTATCGCTTCAAGACCAGTTACAACGCCTCATCACGCCTAAGACCCGGCTTGTGGCCATAAGTCATGTTTCCTATTTAACGGGATGGCAACTTCCGGTAGAAAAGCTGGCGCCGATTATTCATCGTTACCCGCGTACACGGTTTTTGGTGGACGGAGCTCAGGCCTTAGGAAATATTTTGATAAATCCTTTTAATACCGGAGCAGATTTCTATGTGTTTTGTGGACATAAATGGATGATGGCGCCACCAGGATGGGCGGGATTATGGGTTCGGACCACCCGCTTGGGGGAATTAGCCACCATGTGGCCTATTGATGATCATGTATTTAATCCCAAAGATTTGGAGCATGGAGTCTGGCCTCTAGATTTGGATAACGGCCAAGGACTTGAGTTTGGCAGTCGGGCATGGCCCCGGGTTGTCGGATGGTCTATAACTTGGGACTATTTTGAAGAAGAGGGATTTGCCCATCAAAGCCGCTACCAATTAGGATTGGCGCAACAGCTGGTGCAAGCCGTTGGCCATCTTGATGCGTTTGAGGTGGTCATGCCCCCCCAAAATGATTATCGTCTGACAGCGTTAGTTACCTTACGATCTAAAAAATTTGGGACCTACTTGGCTGAAAAATTATGGGATCATAATATTGTCGTGAAAGCGGTGCCCGATTACCAAGGGATTCGGGTGGCATTGGGTTTATTTAATGTTCCTGACGATGTTAATCAATTAGTTAGTCATTTGGAGGACCTGTCTGAATAACAGATCCTTTAGGAATTCGATAATGGTGGAGGATTGTCCATATCCAGGGTGGTGTCTTTGAGAACAGCCATCCTGTCGTGGATAAGCCATGCCAAATCCGGATCGAGCTTTTCGGGATCGATAGACCCTTCATAAGCATACCAGAGCGTGTGCCATTTATCTGCAATCCCTGGTTGAGCGAGAATATACTGGCGAAACTCCGGCTGGGACAAAAATCGAGCGATGGTATCAAAGGCTAGCGGCGCATGGGCTGTGAGTAACGGCTCACAAATGGCTTCTAGCCAGCGTTTCAACGAAGGCGTGCTTCGTTCCGGATATAACAGATCAATCAGATCAATGACAGCTTTGACACCACTTTGAGGGTCGCCTGTACTTGGACCAAAGCCCATGATTTCCTCCTTTTCGTTTTGCCTTGAGCATATTTTCACCTTTCAAATCCTCTACCCGTATCGTAACACGAAAAGGGGGATCGCTATGCCTGCACATTTTTTGGAATGGGAGCTTATTGCCCAAAATCCACAAGGCTATCGAGATAAGATGGTTGCTACCGCCGTCCGGTGGTCTCATCCCCAGGAATTGTGGAAATTTTATGAGCAAGCGGGATATCCTGTAAAACATGTCGAGGATGTGCGCTGCATTCCCTTAACCTTACGAGAAGCGTGTGCAAGTCATTTACGCCAGCATTACCGGTGGTGCATTACCGCAGAAATGGGAATGAGTACCCTAAGCGGCCCTTTGGCTCCCGTTATTGGCATTCCTATTTTGACGGTGATTTTATTTAAGTGGAGTATCGATATGGGATGGATCTATGGGCATGACTTGGAGCGTTTATCCATCCAAAAATGGATTGCGGCGCGGGTGATAAGGCATGTCAATCAGGTAATTTGGGAAGGACAAAGTTCCCTTAGGCCCTGGTCATGGCAGCGGGGAGTGCGTATCGCTGGCCATCTCCTATTGATGGGATGGGGCCAGGAACTTAAATGGGCGGATAAGGTGATGGCCAAAATCCGTTCCGAATTGCGCGCTGCCGCGAGAGGCTGAATCCTTTCATGGGCGCTATTTGCTCTGTATGCACTTCATGGAGCTAAAGAAACCATTCACTGTTAATTTCCCGCCATTCGCGGAAAGAGCATAGCCGCCTGAAGACTTGAGGCACAAAATAAAACTACAGCCAACGGACTTCAGATTTAGGAGGTGCTCGATATGGAAGAAGAAACACGCCAAGACACCGAAGAGAAATTGGAAGAATGGTTTGACGTGATGCGTGAATGGTTTGATGTAACCGAATAACCTGGCTTCCATAACGAAGCAGCTCCCCGCCACCACGGAGCTGCTTCGTTGTGTTGTGGGTTCATTGAGACGAAATAACACAGGACATGGTGTCATGTCACCGTCTTATCCATGGTGTGCTAAAATTAGAAGTTATTGGGGGGTGTTTGAAAAATGGAAGAATTTATTGCGAAAACTTCAGATGGAGCAGAAATTGAAACATATTTTCTCCCCGGAGGGCCCTTGGCCGTTATTTTATGTCATGGCAAGGCGTTTGACCGGGACAGTTTTGTCGAATATGGACAAACCTTGCAAGAAGAAGGCTACACCGTCGCTATTCCTAATTTTCGAGGTTACGGTCGTTCGACCGTGGGTCAAGAGGGCGTCGATGCTATTGAATATGATGTCATTGCCGTAGCCAAAGAACTTGAAGCCAAAGGGCATCCGGCCGTGGCTTTAGGAGCTTCTCGTGGCGGCGGCGGTGTCCTTCGCGCCGTTGCATTAAATCCGAATCAATTTCGCGCAGTCATTACCTGGTCCACGGTGGCGGTATCCGATGAGGTCGCTAGCCGGCTAGGCAATATTCCCAAATTGTTTATCGTTAGTGAGAGCGAAATGATGCACGATCAAACTTTGGCGGTATACCGGGAAGCACCCGAACCCAAAATGCTCAAGCAGATCCCAGGCGGCCGTCACGCTCAAAAAATTTGGCAAGGCCCTGATCGCGATCTCATTGAACAATACGTCCGTGAATTTTTGAAAGCATTATAAGGACATGACGACAAATATTATGACATCTTGGGATTACGACAAGAAAGAGAAGAGCCATCTTTATTATTGGTGATTCTTCTCTTTCTCATTTTAATGCGGGCGGTTTGGGAAATTTGAACGGGATGATTTGGGCGAAAACATGGTTCCTTGATACATGGCCATAATGGCTATGCCATAGACGATCCACATAATATTGAAGCCAATCATCACACTAGAGGGCGACACAGATCCAACCAAAAAACCGATTAACGAAATAAATCCTGCCCAAGAGAAATAGCGCATTACCGGATCAGGATGTTGGCGCAAGCGGTAAAGGCCCCGTAAAAGCAGCGTATAAAAAACGACATAAAGCCCGATTCCTAACCAGCCGAAATCCATCGCGATTTCTAACCACATGTTATGGGCGTCGATGACACCATACGTGTTAAAGGGACTTTTGTGATGAACATAATATAAATAATACCGCTCAGCACCCCGAGGACCTAAACCCCAAGGGTGATGCAATAAGGCGTGATATCCGCTTTCCAATAACGCCAGACGGATTTGTAAGGAACCCGGTCCCTTGGTTGGCGTCACTTTATGGATGGTCGGATGGAATAAATGGGCGAGGTGACGGAACTTCTCGAGCGCAAATGGCAATTTGTCTTGCATAGGAAGATGCGTGACATACCACAAGCCGGCAGCGAATATTGCGAGCAAAACGCCTAGACTGACAATCGCATAGGGTTTGTACCGGCGCGGTAAAATGATAACAAGACCGAAAAATTCCATGAATAATGCGAGTTCTCCGCCCCGGCTTCCCGTCTTATAAAGGACGTAGAGCCCTGCTAAAGCCATGACGATACTCAAAAAAATGGATCGGGCTGAGGGTTTTAATATAAATAGAAAGAGAATGAAGGGAAACATCAGCGCTAACGCTGCCCCCAGGTGGTTTGGCCCATAAAAAAAGGCGGTGGGAATCGGTTGGGGATGTATCCCTCCTTCACTAGAGTGTCCCAAATGATGTGCTGTGCGAATTTCCCAGAAACTGACGATTAAGGTCACGACATAATAAATCAGTAAACTGCTGATGGTCGTCAAACGCGAAAAGGTGGGGAAACGCGCGAGATACCAAAAACTTAAAATCAGCAAGACGCCGGCGATTTGTTCCCAGGTGTAATACAGATAATAATACGTGTGTGGACTGAATGCGAGAAAAGTGATGAGCACCCACATGAGCCAGAGAGTAATGATTCCCAGTGGCCAGATGGTGCGATAATCTTTATACCGGGTAATGGTATAGATGGTGATGATTGGCAGCGGAATGAAAAGAAGACGTTGCAACAAGGATACAAGGGAATGACCATGAAAGCCCGGAACAACTAGGTAACCTTCAAAGGGGGCACTAAGAATGTACAGCGCGATAAGAATTAGCCAGATCCAGTGTAGAGATTTATTTTGCGCGAGCAATAAACCAAACCCTCCTACCATCGACAGCCATTTAAACCTATGACACACAAAAGCAACGTCTCAAAACTTCGCTCGTTTTGCCATAAAACCATGAAACTACACAAATCGCCTTAATACAACAATCAAAACGTGGAGAGAGTTTGTGCCGTGTGAGAATTTTCTTTTTCTGTCCCGTGGCTTCTTCAAAAAATCCCGTGGGAATAGGATAAAATATCGGTTGCGGCGCCGACGTATGATCCCATAAAAAAGCCGAGTCATCCTCTTATGGGACTCGGCCAAGATTCGGAGCCAGGGTAACCGGGAAATCCAGCAGTGTTTTAAGGTTCTTCTTTGTGGTCAGCCATGAAGCGGATGCCAATGAGTAAAGAAATCACCATGGCAATCCCGCCTAATATCCATAACATAATCGTACCCTCCCGATTAGATTGTTCTCATCATACCCAGTTTTTACGCAAAAATCAAAGCCAGTTGGAGGAAATCTTCCGGTCGCCCGTAATGTGATGAGGGCATATTTTTTACGCATCGGTATCTTCTGCCGTCTCGGGAGGAGAAACGCGGTGAGGACGGACGGCTTCTAAGGTGTCAACGAGTTTGCTTTCGGCTTCTTCTGCTAAAGTATTGGCCAAAGCGAATAATAAAGCGCTCATGGCGGTTAAGGAAGCAATGAGGGAAGAACTGGCACCGATTCGGGGAGATGCCTCGTAGGCATAAACATAAATCGGTAAATCAGCCAGTCGTGACAGAGGATTTTTACGATCAAAACGGGTCAGTGCAGCAATAAAAGCTTGGCGTCTTCGGGCTAATTGAACAAGTTCTAGCACTTCAGACGTTTCTCCCGAATAGGATACAGCTAAAAATATGTCATCAGCAGTGAGTTGACCAACGATAGTGGCCATGACATGAAAGTCTTCGGCAAAAAAAACTGGGAAACCGAGGCGCCATAATTTTTGCTGGAAATCTTTCACCACAATTGCTGAGGCTCCAATTCCATAAGAGACGATCCACCGGGCTTTTTTAAGTCGTTGCACGATGGTGTCGATATCATTTTCACGCATGTCATTGAGAGTGCGATTAATGGCCATGATGGTGTTGCGTTTTAATGATTGGATGGAACGAGACAACGGCGTGGACGGATCAATTTCCATAAACCGGGATGTGGGAGGACGCTCTTCACGCGTTATGTCGGCAACCACTGCAACTTTCAAACTTTGGTAACCCGAGACCTGAATGGATTTGCACAACCGGATAACGGCTGCTTGACTACTCCCCGTGATGCGGGCCAAATCCTTAACGGTAAGATCGACGAGTTGTTGAGGGTTTTCAAGAATCCAGCGAGCAATCCGTGCTTCAGAATTGGCCAGCGTGGGCAGTGTACTGCTGAGGCGGTCCAAAACGCCAGAAATAGCCACTCAAGAATTCCTCCTACCTTGATCGGATAGCCTTGATAAACATGAAAATTTGTCAGCTGTGATGAATTATTTTTTCAGCATATTGGTTCAAATTTTGAAATATGATAACATAAAATTAGAAAAGCTTACAGATTATTCTTGATTGATTTACGCCGAAATAGATTTTTATGCTCCAGGTATTCTGAAAATTATGGATAAATGCGTACCCACGAGAATTCTTAAGAGGAGCGAGACTGATGAAAAAAGCCATCGGGCTAGTATTAGTGGCGAGTGTTGGTGTTATGGCAGCCGGTTTTGGCGCATCTCCAACTCAAAGTGCTGCTTCCGGTACGTTTACGACAATTGATGAAAGCCATGGCATTAGTTTCTAAGATTGGTTGGCAATAAAAGTCCAGGAAGCTCTTCAACCTGCAGACGCTAACTTCACGAAGTGTTCGGCTGAGAAGGAGGGAGATTAGTGCGTCAAAAGTATGTCGTGTTAAGTTTCATTACTCCAGCATTTGTTGTGTATCTACTCTTCATAGTATATCCATTTTTGGAAAGTTTTCGGTATAGCTTATATAATTGGACTGGTGTTGGCGCTCTCACACATTTTCTTGGCCTCCGCAACTATGCTTATGTCTTACTGTCCAAGCAGTTTTCGGGATATTTTTGGCGGGCTGTCTTCCACAATCTATATTTCTTTGCGCTCTCAATGATTTTGACATTGGGAATTGGATTGGGCCTTGCTGTCGCATTAATGGCAATTTCTGAACGACGAGCTCGGTGGTTTCAGTCAATTTATTTTATACCGCTTGTGATTCCGCCGGTGGTAGTGGCCTATTTGTGGGCCATTTACTTAGAGCCGAATTATGGGTTGATAGCTGACTTAGGGGCGATGCTCCACCTCCACCTTCTCCAACTACCATTTTTGGGATCAGAGTCTTTAGCTCTGCCGACCATTGCAGTAATTACGGCTTGGGCAGGAATGGGATTTCCTATTTTGGTTTTTTTAGCGGCGTTAATCGATATACCTAAAGATTTATATGATGCAGCAACTATTGACGGAGCAAACGCGTTTCATACTTTCTTTTCGGTTACTCTGCCTCTTATTCGACCAACCATTTATACCATTATGACACTAAACTTCATTGGCAGTTTCGGCACATTTGATCTTATTTACATTTTAGAAGGCACGCAAGCAGGACCAAATTATGCGACAGATGTACTTGGCACATTATTTTATCGTACCGCCTTCGGAGGATTTGGTACCACGGCACAAAATATGGGTTTAGCAGCAGCACTGGCTGTGGTGGGATTTGGGTTGGTTATGATAGCATCCACAGTATTTGTATATTTGCAAAAACACGCTGTTATCGAGTATTAAGAGATTTTGTTAATACCGGATGCGAATAAATTAGGAAACTAAATTTCAAGGAGATGGTAAATTGTGAATCTGAGCGTAAAGCCGCAATTTGATGTAAGTCATTTTCGTCTGCGGGACTTCAGTAAATATTCGGGTCACTATGGAACCAAGGGTACGAGCAGATCATATTTTGCGAAGTGTGCAACATAGCGTAATGATCAAAAGCATTTGATCCGTCTATTTGGACGGATGTGTTCCAAAGCTTGATGCACATACGCATTCACAATTGTCTTCGAGGATTGTGTGCACTTGCCCAAGCCATGATGAAAGGCGAAAAATCACAATAGTGCGTCAGACATGCGATTTAATATTGGCCAACTACTGGAAACGTTGAACTTGCGCCTATTGAAAGAGAGGAACTTTGTGAATCGATCCATCGTTGTGTACGCTATTCTAATTTTATATGCCATTCTTGTTATTTTTCCTCTTGGAAACATGATTTTATTATCTTTCAAAAGCCTTGGTGGTATTGTAGGTCATCCACTCAGGTGGCCTAGTCATTGGTATGTATCCAATTATGAAGAAGCATGGCAAGAAGGAAATTTGCTGGATTATCTACTAAACACTACATTTGTGGCCATGATTTCGGTTACTGTGATTTCATTTCTGTCATCTATGGCAGCTTATGCGATTGCACGTTTTCATTTCCGCGGGAACCAATTCATCTATTTGATGTTTTTGGCTGGATTAGCGCTCCCTATTCAAATGATTGCCATACCATTATTTATTCTGATGCGACAATTGGATTTGCTTGACCATTTGGCTTCAGTTACCATCGTGTATATTGCTAGCGGACTATCTTTTAGTGTGTTTTTGTTAGTCAATTTTATTCGTAATATCCCGCGAGAATTGGAAGAGGCAGCTTTGGTGGATGGTGCCAGCTATTGGCAAATCTATTGGCATGTTGTCTTGCCCCTCATTCGTCCCTCATTATCTACAGTAGCTATTTTAAATTTCATAGCGGCATGGAACAACTTTTTCTTTCCTCTCATCTTGTTAACCAACCCGTCACGCATGACGGTAGCTGTTGGTGTGATGTTTTTTGTGGGGCAGTATGCCACACAATGGAATTTGCTCCTTCCAGCCTTGGTTATCGTGACGTTGCCTACGATGTTGGCATTTATTGTTGTGTCACGACAGTTTATTCGAAACATAATGGGTGGAGCAATTAAGTTGTAAAAAATCCCGTTAATTTCGTGCAAAAACAAATCTAGAAATTCAGATTGAATCAATCTCAATCAAGGAGATGGGAATTGTGAATCTGAAAGCGAAAATGCAGTCTGTTTTCGATTAGACGATTTGGAAATAATTAGCTCACAGACCATGTGCCTGGTGAAAGAGTCATAAATTTTAATCGAGGAGGTAATTCAGTATGAACGGAATTAGAAAAGGGGTTATTGTTGCAAGTTCTCTCGGATTAATATCTGGATTAGCGGGTTGTGGATCATCTTTTGCCCAAGGTCCTACGACTGTAACAATTTGGTCATGGCGTTCTCAAGACGCCGGAATGTGGAAAAAAGTACAGAACGCGTTGAATAAAGAAGGAGCTAATATTCGGATCGAATTTCGTGCAATTAGTCCCACGAGCTATGATTCTGTGCTTCAAACGGCAATGGATGGCGGCCAGGGCCCCGACATTTTCTACGGTCGGGCAGGGATAGGAACGATGGACTATGCTGCAGCGGGCATGATTAGACCGCTTAATAGGATTGTTAACTTTTCTGAAATAAATCCTGCTACGCTCGGGGCAGTTACCTACCGTGGACAATATTATGGGGTTCCTCTGGATGTAGAGACGATGGGAATATTTTATAACAAGGCCATGTTTAAGCGTTATGGGCTAGCTGTTCCACATACTTGGTCTCAATTAATTCATATTTGCACAGTATTGAAGAGTCATGGTATCACACCAATTTATTCTATGGGTCTGCAAGGTTGGATGCTAGCACTGGATTTTGATGAAATTGGTGCAACAATGATGGGCAATCACTTTACACGAGAATTGGTGAATCGGCAAGCAACATTTCAGTCGGCTCCGTATGTAAATGCACTATCCCATTACCAAGCGCTATCGAAATATATGGAACCAAATTTCCAAGCAGTAGGATCTGCGGACAACGAACAGCAGGTGGCTCTGGCGACTGGTAAGGCTGGAATGATTTTTGACGGAATTTTTGATGTACCAACTATACTCCAATATAATCCTCATTTGCAGTTAGGAATGTTTTTGGTTCCTCCTGTTAATAGCCATCAGCATCGACGCATTGACTGGTATGAAGATGCGGATTTAGCTATGAACAGTCATATTACTAGTTCGTCAGTCGTCAAGGCGTCTAAGATGATTTTGACCTATGCAGCTACACGGGCTTTTGGCCAGGATTTCTCCGACATTGCGGGGGAAATCTCAGCCGTAAAAGGCGTGCAAATTCCCCAAAAATATCCCTTGTCAGTTGAGGCTTATCACTGGTTTCAGTCCCGACCGATTAACCCTATTTTCGACATTCGTAGTGCAATGGATACACCACCCGTGAATGCGGCAAGTGTTACATCAAAAACCTCTAAGAATCCCACCCTCGACAAAGGCATCTTTACTGCAGAATCAACGTACATGTTGCCGTTGCTAGAGCATAAGTTAACCCCCAAGCAAGCTGCCAAAAAAATTCAGCGGATGGTGTCTTGGTATTTTGACCAGAAAAAATAGACGCTGAGACTACTGTGGTTGTATGAATTGGAGATTTTCTGTCAGAGTCCCAAATTATGCTGAAGGCGATAAAGTAGCGACATGATTTCTGGTTTAGGTTTGATTATTCTTGTGTTTTGAGTATTTTTAGCGTTAACCCATCTCCCTAACTACTGATGAGGATGTAGAGATTCAAGACAGCGTGTGTCTGTATGAACCGCGCTGTCCTTTTGCCCAGGATCAATGCCGGCAAACACGGCCCCGTTTGCAAGGGGATGGGCACGCTCATGCATGCCATTTTCCTACCATTCGGCGCGTCGTCCCAACATCGCTAACAGACAGGTCTTGAATTTGGGAGAACTTTGGGACGCATAAAGCATAAGATCCCCTGGCGTGAGATCAATAATCCATTTTGAGAGGACATTGACGACAATAAGGAGGTGAGCATTACGGAGAGATTTTATGAGGTCAAACACCTTCTCAATCACAGCATTGAACACCAACAGGTTCCTGGTGTGGTGGCCTGGCTGGGGCGATATGACAACGTACTGTTTCGTTATCACTATGGCTATGCCCAGATTTATGGCGTAAAGCGAGAAATGACGCCTGAGACCGTTTTTGATCTGGCGTCATTGACCAAAGTCGTAGCGACCTTACCCGCGGTTTTATTGCTCGTGCAAACCGGTCAATTGTCCTTAGAAGCATTTTTATCTCGATATTTTTCCGCTTTTCAAGACGGCATGAAATCCAAAGTGCGCGTTATCCACTTGTTAACGCATACCGCCGGCTTGATCTCCCATAGGCCGTTTTACGAGGAAGCTCAGGGCTTTCAAGAAATTGTGAATCGGGTTGCGAGCGAGCCTTTGCGTTATGAACCTGGCACTCGCGTTGTTTACAGTGATTTAGGCTTTATGCTGTTAGGAGCTTTAGTCGAAAAGATCAGTGGACAGTCGTTATCAGATTTTTGTACCCAGCAAATCTTTGAACCTTTGGGAATGCACCAGACGCGCTTTCAGCCTGCTGGGGAAAAAATAGATTTTGCTGCGACGGAAGTGGTGGACAGCCACCCTTTGGTAGGAATTGTGCACGATGAAAATGCTCGGGCGATGGGAGGGATTGCGGGTCACGCGGGGTTATTTTCTACGGCTCAGGATTTAAGCCGATATCTTGCCATGTGGGTCGGTCGAGAAGGTCCTCTTAAGGAGATTGTCAAAGACCGTGCGCTGGATTCGTATACCACTGAACTTGGTGGGGTCCGGGGTTTAGGATGGGTTTTGCGGCGTGATAGCTACGATATTGCCGGAGATTTATGGCCGGAAACCACTGTAAGCCACAGTGGATTTACGGGAACATCTCTGGTTTTTGACAGGGCTTCGGGGTATTGGGCCATTTTATTGACCAACCGAGTGCATTTTGGCAGGCAAACAGAGATTAATGATTTTCGCCGTCGTTTCCATAATGTTGCAGCAGCCTGCTTGTTCGGCTAAATCCACGCTAGAGAATCCATTTAAACCGCGGTGGATTTTGGGTAATCTCACCTTTTGTCATTATGAATCATAATCCCAAATAGGAAAGAGATGAATAAAAATGACTCGGCCAATTTCAGTTCAGCGAGCCCAACCGGGGATGGTAAAAATTTTGGGAGAGATGATTGATCGTGTGTACCGACCCGAGAAAACGCCAGGAGAAGGAATGCCCAAGGAATTTCCGCATCTCTTTCATCCGGATAATGCGCACAATTTATTTTATGCCGAAATAAATTCTATCCCAGTGAGCATGGTTGCTGTATTGAAACAAACGGCGATTATTCCCGGAGCCCATATTCCTGTGGCATCGATTGGCAGTGTTGTGACTTTGCCGGAATATCGTGGCCAAAAATTGGCTACGACGATTTTACAATCGGTTTTTGATGTCATGGAGCAAGAAGGCCAAGCCCTATGTTTGATTTCAGGTGACCGGGATTTGTACCTCAGACAAGGCGCAAGAAAAATCGGCCGGATGTATACGGTCCATATCGATACTGCGGCCCTGGCCCGCGAATCTTCATCAGATGGTGCTGTGCGGATCATAGATGCCCATAGACGACAGCGTTATGCTCCCATTTTGGCGCACATCTACCAACAGGAAAATTACCGGTTTCAACGCCGTGTCGACCAGATGGCGATATTATTGGATGCCCTGTGGTTTAAGCGCCCGCATTTTCGTCAAGAACTGTTTGTGATCGAATCAGAATCTTCTATTGAGGGGTACCTTGTGGTGTTCGTCAGAGAATCCGAACCCCAGCATGGGGTGATTATGGAATGGGCTGGGAACCGTGAGCGAATGCCATGGGCTTTAGCGCAAGTCAAGAGGCAAATGGATCTCGAACATATCACCTTTCATATTCATGCGATGGATTATTGGATGCAATCGGTAGCGATGGCGCAAAACTGGGTGATGCAGGAAGAACCCATTCAAGGCACCGTTAAAGTGGCCAATGCTGCGGTGTTAGTTCATGCATATGCCGCGTATCTTGAGGAACACGGTCAAGACATTATCAGTCTTCAGAATCTTTCCGGCGAGGCGCTTTTAAGCCGTTTATTTGGACCACCCTTTGAAGACAGCTTAAATCTTCCCTTTATTTTGACTGACGATCTGAATTATATCTAGCCCTTGGTCCTTGATTGAATACGAAGACAAGAACGGAAAGACGGTCTATGTCAATCCTGTGGATAACCAATATTTTTCCGTGTTGGGATGATTTAGGCCATGGGATATGAAGCGGTGGCCGATTGGCGATCGCCGGGGCGCATGCGAATCCGTCCCGGGCTAGGAGGCATGCTGCGCGCGGTCGGCCAAAAATCGGGATTCATCATAGTGTTGGCCCGTCTTCCACATACGGAAGACAATGCGAAGCCAGACATTGCCTAAGGCGCGCAAGGCGGCATGATGGCCATGACCCCGGGAGCGATATTGCTCGTAATACTGGCGAGCCCAGGGACAATGCGAGAGGGAGGAGAAGGCGAATTGATGGACCGTGGCGCGAAAATGCTTGTCACACGCACGCCGCATATGCACCCGTTTCAGCTTGCCGCTTTGGTAAAGCACCGGACTCGTGCCGGCCAAGGCTTGAGCCGCCTCTGCCCGCTCAAACCGGTCCCGATCGGGACCGAACCCGGCCAGGAGGCGAGCGCCCAAGGTCACGCCCACGCCGGGCACACTCGTCCAGAGGTCAGCATCCGGGTTCGCCAAAAAAAGCTTTTCGAGGTGCTTGCGCAAAGCCCGTTGCTCGGTCTGCAAGGCTTGCAACTGAGCCACCCATGCCCGCACCGCCCACATTTGGGCTCGGCGCTTGCCGGGAGAAGCCTCCAAGGCTCGCTGCTGCAATGCACTCCAGATGCGCGGCGCTTCTTGCGCGGCCCGCGCGTATCGGTGTTGCCGCAGCCAGGTGATCAGATCACTCAGCGCGATGTTGCGGGCCTCGACGGGATCGGGCCAAGCGGCCAAAAAGGCCAAGGCGACAGGACGATTGATCTCCGCGAAAGCGGCCAGCACCTGCGGGTAATAGCTCTTCAGCGCGGCCGTCAGTTGATTGCTCAAGCGCGTCATTTGCTGAGTCAAGTCCTCATCAATCCGCGTCAATTGACGCAGTTCGACCCAGTCTTCATCCGTAGGTCGCAGGGGCCGCAATTGATCCCGCTCATACCAGCCCAAGCGGGCCAAAATCGCTGCATCCAAGCGATCGGTTTTCGCTCCCGACGGTTTGCGACGCGCATCAGAGACTTTCGGGTTGACAGGATACACCCAAAACCCTGTGGTACTCAACCAATCGACCACCAGTCCTTGAGACGTCTCAATGACCACATGCACGTCCGTCCGGACGTGCTGGGCCCATGCCACCAACTGGGCTTCCAGGGCTTCCAACGCGTCGCGTGTTTGATTCACCTGGCCGACCCACAGCGTATGTCCAGGCCGATCTTGGACCACCACATCATGATGGTCATCGGCCCAATCCCACCCGACGACGATTTCCATGTCTACCGCCTCCTTAATCAGATGCCCGCAGGACGCACTAGCCTTATTTATCACCAGATGTGGCAGGGACCCACCAATCAACCGGTCTATGAGTGGTTCCTCGGGGGCAAAGTGTCCCGGAAAGGTGACTCTTTCTGTAGCGATCGCATCGCGAGGAGAATAGGCCTTTTCCGGAAAAGGTGACCATCTATTCCTTTTGATCATGGATGAAAGGTTCGACGAGATCCAGTGGCTCGTCACAAATCTTTGACAAAGTTATCCACCACTGAGACTAACAAATAAGGAGAACGTGGCATGTTCATTCGTTCTTATCGTCCCGGAGATGAAGTCCTTTTGGTTGATGTCTGGAATAGGACTTTACCGCAAGATGGTATAACCCTAGAGCGATTTACTCAAAAAGTCTTGCTTGATCCCAATTTTCGTCCGCAAGGGCTGTGGGTTGCAGAGCATGAAGGTGACCTTGTGGGTTGGATCTTAGCTGTGATTGAGTATCGGGACACCTCAACGAGTCAATCAGCTTCTGGAGCAGAGGAACAAGGATGGATCACCACCTTTGGGATCGCACCTGAATATCAAAAATTAGGGATTGCGCATCAATTATTAAAGCACGCCGAACAATATTTTTTGGCGCATCACCGCTACCAGGTGATTTTTTCGACCTATACCCCGCATTATTTCCTTCCTGGCCTGGATGCGAATCGGTATCCCCGGGCTTATGACTGGTTGTCGAAGCAAGGCTTTACAGTGCTCTATTCTCCAGTAGCCATGGACAAAAATCTTGTGGAATATTCGGTGCCTAAAGACGTTCATCTCCAACAACAAGAATTAGAGCGACAAGGGTTTGTCATTGGACCCCTTAAATCCTCTCAGATTTGGCCCTTGTTATTGTTTTTACACCAAGAATTTGACCGAGACTGGGAAAGAGCGGTGAGGACGGCACTTTTAGGATCATTACCCTTATCGCAAATTTGGGTTATAGCCCGCGAAGACCATATTGTGGGATTTGCCATGTATGGCGGATATGATGATATTTCCGAACGGTTTGGCCCGTTTGGCGTGGCGAAAGCCTTGCGAGGCAATCATCTTGGGAAAGTGTTGTTGTACCGTACTTTAGAAGCTATGCAGCGTCAAGGTCTACATTCCGCATGGTTTCTATGGACCGGAGAGGAAGAGCCAGCGGGACAGCTTTATCTACAGGCCGGTTTTACTGTGACAAGACGTTTTCAGGTGATGGTGAAAACTCTCGTCCATGAACACTGAAAAACCTCGTAATTGATGCAGGGGAGGTTGAGATTATCATGAGGATTTTAGCTGTTGGAGCCCATGCCGGCGATATGGATTTAACGGCGGGGGCTGTACTCGCACAGCATGTATTGAACCACGACGAAGTCACACTCGTCCATTTTAATCCAGGAGAAAAAGGACATCCTAGATTACATCCCCAGGAATATGCAAAGCAAAAAATTGAGGAAGCGACGTTATTTGCACAACACATCGGTGCGCATGTCCGGTTTTTACCCTATCACGATGGTGAACTGACCGTGAATGCCGACACCATTTACGAAATGACCGACATTATTCGCGAAATTCGACCTGCAGTGGTGATTACTCATTGGAAAGAAAGTATTCATCCTGATCATGCCGCCGCACACCGCATCACGGAGCAAGCCTTATTTTATGCCAGTTTGAAATGGCATGAGCGAGCCTTACCTTCGCATTTTGTTCCCTATGTTTACTATGCAGACAATTGGGAAGATAGTGAGGGATTTGTCCCTGAAGTTTTTGTCGAAATTCATCCAGATGCCTATGAATTGTGGTTGCAAGCTATTTCACATTACGCTTTTGCCCGCGGCGAAATTACCCGCTTTCCCTATATCGCTTACTATCAAGCGTTAATGCAGGTCCGGGGTGCTCCCAAAGGCTTGGGTCGAGCCCAAGCTTTTATGGTTCCAGCCGGTGATTTACACCGCAAGGTACCATATTTAGGACCGCAGGCATAATCACCACACATAATTGCAAAATTATACACAATTGTACAAAGGAAGGTATCATAATGGTAAAACTGGGTATCGATCGTTTGATTAGCGAATATCCGTCATGGGTGACAGGCAGCCGAAGTGGTGTGGTGACCAATTACGCGATGACCGATGGCCAGTTGAATCCGGTTATTGATCGCCTCATTCAAGTATTTGGCTCCAATATTGTCAAATTGTTCGGCCCAGAGCATGGGATTCGCACAGCGAGTCCGGAAGGTGAGCATATTGACAGCGAGGTGGATGCGCATAGCGGACTGCAGGCGTTTAGTCTTTATGGTTCAAACCGAAAACCAACGGCGGAGATGTTAGCCGATCTGGATTTACTGATTGTTGATCTACAAGATATTGGCACGCGGTATTTCACCCACGTGAGTACCTTAAAAGGTGTCTTAGAAGCCTGTGACGAGAATCACGTGCGCTGTTTGGTGCTAGACAGACCTAATCCCATTTCCGGATCTATGGAAGGACGGTTAACCGAACCCGGATATTACTCGTTTGTAGGAAGTCTCCCAATTCCCGTCCGTCATGGATTAACTTTAGGCGAAATCGCACGGTGGCTGCAACGCACACGTTATCCTCTTTTGGATTTAAATGTGGTGCCCGTTGGCAATTGGCAACGTCAGCAATTTTGGGATGAAACCTCATTGCCCTTTGTGCCTCCTTCGCCCAATACTACAGGCATCGATATGATGCTACTATATCCAGGAACTTGTTTGTTCGAAGGAACCAATGTCTCCGTTGGCCGGGGAACAACTAAACCTTTTGAAATTATTGGCGCGCCTTATATCGACGGATTTACATTAGCCAAGCGCTTCAATCAGCAACAGTGGCCGGGAATCCACGCAAGACCCGTGTATTTTTTGCCGTGGCGGTCTCTTTATGCTAAGACTCTTTGTCAAGGGATCCAACTTCATGTGCTAGACCGCAAACTTCTAACTCCGTTCAGAATAGGTGTTTCCTTGGTGCAGTTAATTCATGACACCTATCCTGATCACTTTGCTTTTCTTAGACCAGCAGCTGATAACGATCCTCTTGATACTAACGATCATTATGCGAAATGTTGGTTCTTTGATTTGTTGGCGGGATCTGATGGATTGCGGCATGCGATTGAATCGGGTCATGGTCTTGAGTTCCTTGAGGATGAGGCGGGGCAATTAGAACAATTTCGTGATGAAGTCTCCCAAGATTTGTTATATCCCCAAAAATAATTGCGAAAAATGTGAGGTGTCATGATGTCTTACGATCTCAGGCGCTTAATTGGTCAATTGATGGTCTGTGGGTTTCCTAGTCCCTATGTCGATTCGCATGTGGAACAATTGATTCGTGAGTATCATGTGGGCAATGTGATCTTATTTTCCCGGAATATCGAGTCGTTTGATTCAACGAGGCACCTAACTCAGCAATTGCAGCAATTAGCCCAGGATTCAGGACAAACTCAACCGCTTTTGATTTGTACTGATCAAGAAAATGGTATGGTTTCGCGGTTCAGTAAAGATGTCCCCGGATTTCCCGGCAATATGGCTTTGGGAGCAACAGGGGACGACAAATGGGCTTATTCGGTAGGACATATGACCGGAGCATTTCTGGCATTGGCGGGTATCAATATGAATTTAGCACCCGTTTTAGATGTCAATAATAACCCCTTAAATCCGGTAATTGGCGTGAGATCATTCGGTGACAATCCAAAGAGGGTGGCCGAAATGGGCGTGGCAATGATTCGCGGGTTACAAGAATCCAACGTGATTGCCTGCGGCAAACATTTTCCCGGACATGGTGATACTCATGTCGATTCTCACCGGGATTTGCCCCGGATTCCCCATCATCTCGGGCGCATGAAAAGGATTGAATTGCACCCTTTTGAACAAGCCATTAATCAAGGACTTCCCGCCATTATGACGGCCCATATTGTTTTTGAGCAACTTGACGCAGATTATCCCGCCACCTTATCTCCTAAGGTTCTCCAAGGCTTGTTGCGTGAAACCTTAGGCTTTACTGGGGTGATTACCACCGATTGTCTTGAAATGCAGGCAATCTTAGGCACCGTCGGGGTAGGACAAGGAGCGGTCATGGCCCTTTTGGCCGGGGCGGATATGATCATGGTTTCTCATCACTTTGACCTGCAAATCGAAGCCATGAATGCGATTTATGATGCGGTGGTTAAAGGCCAATTGCCGGTAGCCCGCCTCGAAGAAGCCTATGGGCGTATTCAACGCCTTAAAAATAGCTTACGTGCCCCGCTTAATGCGCTTGAAGACCGTTTGCCCCTTTTGCGTGCCCAAGCCCTAGACTTGCAACAAGATGTGTCCCAGCATGCCTTGACCTGCCTGTATGATGGGATTGGTCTAAAAACAGAGCTTGGACCAACCCAAGATTTTCCCATTCCCCAAAAGGTCGCTGCCATCTTCGACACCGGAGCCTCTCCAATGATTGCCGCAGGACCAGAAACGGTGAATGCCAGTGTCGTGCAAAACATTCAAGCCGGTCTTTTAGGTGTCGAGGTAAGGGGATTCTCAGTCAATGAGGCATTAGATAATGCGGAAGAGGTATTGCAATATGACTGGTTAATCTATCTATCGCGTACACTGAGTCCAATCCAGCAAGACATAAGCCCTTTATTGCAGTCCCATCCCTATTCCGTGGTATGGTTGCTGCGCACGCCTTATCTCTTTCCCTTGTTCAAAGAGATGGGAGCCAAGCGAATTTATGCATTGTATGAAAATACTCCATGGATGATTCACGCAGCTCTTGGGGCCCTTCTCGGCCAGAAAACATGGGGTTCATTGCCCGTAGAGGTCAAACACTATCCCAGGGGTTACCAAGGATGCGCATCATAAAGCTCCAAGGATGGTGAGAGTTATGCACGTGGAAGTCTATAATGATCGGAAAACAGCGAGTCGGCGCATTGTGGATTTAGTGGCACGTCAATTATCGGCTTATCCGTATTCGGTTTTAGGACTTGCCACGGGTGCGACGGTCATTCCGATCTATGAGGAAATGATACAGCGGATTAATCACGCACATCTTGATCTGAGCCGCGTCCATACATTCAATTTGGACGAGTATATGGGGTTAAAAGATCCTAATCGCCATTCGTTTCACGCTTTTATGCGACACTATTTGTTTGATCCGGCGCATTTGAGTCCCGATCAAACCTTCTTTCCTTTTCCCCAATTTTCACAAGACCCACCGGGATATGATCGTCTGATCGAACAACATGGAGGTATAGATTGGCAACTTCTGGGCATTGGCCACAATGGCCACATTGGCTTTAACGAACCAGGCACCTCTTTTGATAGTGAGACGCATGTTGTGAAGTTGACGGAGAATACCCGCAAAGCAAACCGGAACTGGTTTGATGGGGATTGGCGTCATGTTCCCGAAGAGGCTCTAACCATGGGGCTCAAGACCATTATGCGCTCACGTACCATTGTGTTGGCGGCATTTGGCGCGAGCAAAAGCGCGATTTTAGCCAAGGCAGTTCATGGGCCCGTGTGTGTTGAGGTGCCGGCATCAATCTTACAATATCATCCACGCGTTTACATCATTTGTGATCAGGAGGCCGGGAACTTGTTACGCCCTGGCCCGTCCTTAAATTCCTCTAAACTTTCCCGGCAATTTGACGTTTAATCCCGTCATTACCTCAAGATGATGAATCATGCCAAGTCGCTGTGGCAGTGTTCTTTGTGTTGACCATTTTTACAAGAACGTTGAGAATACAATCAGAAGGAAAACCAACCTGCTAGCTATCAGGATCAACGATACGTCCCAATATGAGGGGAACAGAGGAGAGGGTGACATGGCGTCCATTTTTTCACAAATTATTGCGGGGGAAATCCCTAGTTTCCGTATTCGGGAAGACGACCATTTTCTTGCCTTTTTGGATATTCGGCCGGTAATGCCCGGACATACCTTGGTTGTACCCAAAAAAGAAGTGGATCACTTTTTCGATATGGATGATGAACTCTTGCAGGAAATTTTGATTTTCGCCAAACCGATTACGCGGGCCCTAAAAAGGGTGACAGGGTGTGACCGGGTGGCGGCGGTGGTCGCAGGTTTTGATGTTCCCCATGCTCACTTGCATCTTATTCCGGCTTTTGTCATGTCGGATTTAGATTTTACCAAAGCTACCCCAAGCACTCCGGAGCAATTAGAGAGCATGGCAGAAGAAATTCGGCGGGCATTATGATTCAAACACGAATTACGGAGTTATTACATATCAGCCGGCCAATTATTCAAGGGGGATTGGCCTATTTGGCTCGAGCACCTTTGGCTGCCGCCGTTTCTGAAGCAGGAGGACTAGGACAAATTACAGCCACAACCTTGGGAAATGAGCGCGAATTGCGACAAGAAATTCACGAGGTGCGTCAGCGTACCACGCAACCCTTTGGTGTCAATTTTGCTTTGGGTCATCGGCCGATCGATGATTTGTTGGATGTGGCTATTGAAGAACAGGTCCCAGTCATTTCGCTAACCGGGGGAAATCCCAAACCGTATGCTAGACGTATTACGGATGCAGGGATTCGTCTTCTGGTATTAACCGCTGGTGTGCGTGCTGCCAAGAACGCGGAAAGTTTAGGAGCCGATATAGTGGTGGCCGTGGGAGTCGAAGGTGGTGGTCATTTGGGCCGGGATGACGTGGGAACCATGGTCTTAACAAGAAAAATCGTAGAATCGGTGAAGGTTCCGGTCGTGGCTTCGGGCGGTATTGGGGATGGTTACGGCTTACTGGCGGCGTTAGCGCTCGGGGCTCAAGGAATCGAAATGGGTACGCGTTTTGTGGCAACAAAAGAGTGCCCTGCCCATCCTTCTTATAAAGAGCGGCTTATCAACACCCAGGAAAACGAAACACGCATTATCGAGCGCTCGATTGGAAGACCCGGGCGGGTCCTGCCTTCGCCCTATGTTGAAACCATTTTGGCGCACGAGCCAGCTTCATCGCTTGACGAATTATTGCCGTATATTTCCGGTGATAAAAACCGTGCCGCGGCTTTAAATGGTCAGTGGAATGAAGGGTTTGCCTGGGGTGGGCAAGTGACGGGACTCATTTCGGATATTCCATCTGTTCAAGAGCTTCTCGAACGAATGGAAGAGGAAGCCCTTAACATGTGGAAAACACTGGGAAAGATGTTTGATCGTTGAGGCAGAATCTTCCTGACAACCAGGTGTGTTAGGGCTAAACTCGATGAATTGAGAACGTGCAGTGAGTCTTTACAATGTCCCGGGGATCGTTGATTGTCTCACACAACATTTCATTATGGGCAAACATATTATGCCTGCTTGATTCTTTAGCCATGTCTGTGGATAAGAGAGGATCAAGCAGGCATATTTAGATGGCGCCCATGGCGTTTTAACAGACTGTGAGCGCTTTAAGATGGCCAATTCCCGGTGAATTGGGTCCAAAAATGAGGGGACTGGTATCCTAACCGCCAGAGAGTCATGCCCCCTAAATGGTCGGTCGATGCTGTCGTTAAGAGATCGATAATCGATTCAGTGTTTTCATCCCAAGCCATATTCTGGCCAATGTTATACATATCAATGGCGCTTTGTAAGGCTTGAGCTGTATGAGGACCATAGGTACCAAGATTTTGGGGATCTACATTAAACTCTTGTTGAAATTGGGCGACGGCTTTCTCCGTGTCCTGTCCATAACCTCCATCGGTCGCCAATAAGGCCGGGGGCGTTTGTTGATGGGATATGGCATAGCGTAATAAAACCGCATTGAGAAGAAATTGTAAATTTTGGACAAGGGGATTAAAGGTTGTCGGGTTGAACGATAAAGGCGCTGGCGGCGCGACGGCCAGAGTACCCGTATTAATTTCGAGAGCCTGTTGAGTCGGGTCCCAAACATATTGCCCTGATTGCTGGCTTAAGTTGGCGGCAATTGTCCGACTTGTAATTGCCTCCCCTCCTTGAAATCCCTGATTGGTGTATGTCCAACTTTGCCCATAAAGGGCTACGCCCAATAAGAGTTGGCTTGGAGAAATCCCGGTTTGAAGGGCGAGATGAATGGCGTTATCCACCCACGGTGCTCCAGCCGTGGGACCGGGATTGGGAGCCAGTGCACTGGGCGTGGTCGTGCTATATTCTGGGTAGGCTAAGAGGTCCAAATAATCGGCTGACTTAGCTAACCGAGCGTAGTCATAAGCGCTATTGGGCAAGGGCATAACGTCGACGGTGAGGGTTAACTTGGCCTGATGCAGTGCCTGCGCCAATTGCTTGACAAATGAAGTGAAATCAGGTCCCTGAGCCGCAGAAATACCCTCAAAGTCCAGCGTATAACCATTATACCCGTTTTGCACAGCGGTTTTGACCAGCGTGCTAATCAGGTTTTGCGGTTCGGAGCTCGCCCACCATCCGTTTGGGAAGGTGCCTGTCAATTGAATGGTTGGCCAGACCAACAGACGATGGGAGGTTGCATAGGCCATCACGGTTTGCAAGCTTTGGGAAGAGACAGTCGCCGAAAAAGGATTATTGCTTGTTGGATTGTAAGTGTACCACAGAGGAGCGATGACATTAAACGCACTCGCATGCTGCTGGATATCATACCAGGCGTGGCCCGGGCTGTTGGAAGAGACATGAAAATATCCATATGCGAGTGAAATGGGTTGAACATTAATACTGACGGTTTGAGACCAGACAGCGCCCTGGGCGTCATTCGGCGCTAAGGGATCTTTGGCATAAACAATGAGGTGGTAAAGACCCGATTGGTGAGGTGTAAAATTCCAGGTAGGAGTACTTTGATAAGGCCCACTAGATTTCCATTGACCTTCGGGATTTTGCCACCACCATTGGTAGACAGGACTGATAAGATTTGTGGCGTCGGCTTGAAGCAGCTCGGATTGTCCCGCCAGTAAGGTTGATGGGGCAGAGAGGCTAACTTGGCTTCCAATATTGAGGACAACAGAGCTTTGAGCCGCATGAGAATATTGTCCTTGTTGGAGTTGATTGGGATCTAGCGCATAAACGGCGATAATATAGCTTCCCGCCGGTAAAACTCCCAAATTGATCGTGTTATTTGTCGAGTAATTACGCAGGAGCGTCCATCCTTTTGTTGACTCCATCCAGAATTGAAATTGTGGTGTGCTGCCGTGACCATCGGCTTGTGCGGTGATGGTGACGCTGGTACCGGGCTTTAAATTCCCTTGGGGACCATGAATCACCAGTTGACTCGCATAAGGGGCAGACGCCGCGTGCGTTAGGGGAGATATGTTAAAAATGGTCAAAAAACTCGCGAATAGGGGGATTAGATGACGTTTCTTCATGGATGACCTCCTCAAAATCCGGAACAGATGATACCAAACCCAAAGCCCGATCCGTAATCAATTGAGATGGGAAACATCTAAAACATTATTATATATAAGATTTAGAAAGATTTCCCATGGTGTTTCTTTCCCCATTATAATGAACCATCTCAGTATGACCCAAAATTTAAGGACGCTTGTCATGCCATAGCCGACGCGAAGGAAAAGGATTAGATATTAAATGATGGTTGGTTTGTTGAGATGCGTTTCTGCCTTTTGGGACTGATTCAATAATCTTCTGCCGGAAAACTCGCAAAGCCCCTGATTCTGCCATGGCACGACGGCCTGTCCGGCAGTAGAATAAGAAAGACCCCGAGTTTTGGAAAATTGGTTACAATAGACGAAAGGGAAGATAACGACGGAGGACAAGGTGGAACCGATCTTATTTATTTTCACTGGACCATCGGGCGCAGGGAAGGGTTCAGTGATGCGTGCCTTATTACAAGATGATCCGACACTGCATAAAGTCGTGACATTTACGACCCGGGCACCTCGCCAAGGGGAAGTCGACGGATTTGATTACCGGTTTGTATCGGTTCAGGAATTTTTACAGCTCGTTGAGCAAGGGCAAATTTTTGAATATGAGAATGTTTACCGCGACCATTATTATGGATCACCCCGTGAACTATTTGTGGAAGGCCAGGACGGAATTATGGAACTCGATTACAAAGGGCGCCTGAAATATCAAGAACGTCTCAGACGCGTGGTTTCGATTTTTTTGTTACCCCCGAGCTTAGAAGAACTTAAAAAACGTATTCTCTCCCGCTCGAAGGTTTCAAACTTGGCGGCACGCTTAGACAACGCAGTAGAACAATTACGTCATGCCAAAAGTTATGACTATATTGTCAAAAATGATGATTTAGATGCATGTATTGCACGCGTCAAAGATATCATTCGCGTGGAACGCTTACGGCGCGACGGACAGTATCAATTAGATGAGATGATTCATCAGCTGCAGGATGATCACTAAATGCGCATAGCCATCATTGCTGACGCAGGCAGTGTCCATACCAGGCGCTGGGTCTGGGGTCTCAAACAACACGGTCACGACATTCGGATCTGGTCGGAAAGAGCGTGGGATGATTTTGATCACGGTGTGGTGCACCTTTTGCCCAAAGCATTACGATTCAGACGCGACGTGCCCGTGGCGGTTTGGCAACTGCGCCGCGAAATCCCTCAGTTTTCGCCAGATATCATTCATGCCCATTATATTTCTCATTACGGCTTATTAGCCGCATTAGCTCGGCTATCTCCTCCTTTAGTGATGTCAATATGGGGAGCCGATATCGAATGTTTTCCAAAGCGCCATGGATTGTTATCGCGAAGACTGACCCAATGGATTTTAGGACAAGCCGATGCCATTACCTGTTCAAGTCATTACTTAAAAACGATTAGTGCACGCTATACCAAAAAACCTCTTAGGGTTATTCCCTTTGGGATTGATTTACAGCGCTTTCGTCCTCATCCGCCCAATCAAGGGCCTGTGCGCTTTATAATCAATAAGGCGTTAGAGCCCGTCTACGGTATTGATCTCATTCTAACCGCGTTAAAAGACGTCCAAGGAGATTATGTGGTACGCATTTTGGGTGAAGGAAGCCAGCGGCAGACATTGTTATCGTTAGCAAAAACATACCACCTGGAGGACCGTATAATCTGGGTCGGGAAAGTGGGCCTAGATGAACTCCCGGACGTCTTGGCGTGGGGCGATGTCGGTCTTTACCCGTCACGCCGTGAGTCCTTTGGCGTGGCACCCTTAGAAATGATGGCCTTAGGACGAGCGGTGGTTGCTCATCGTTTGGGGGGACTCACGGAAGTTATAAATGACAATGTGACAGGTTTTTTAGTGGAGCCGGATAACATTCAAGCCTGGCAACAAATTTTGCAACAGATCGTCGACGATCCCAGTCGCATTCGGCAGATGGGTGAACAGGGTCCCGGATGGGTTGCCAGCCGCTACAATTTTGATGAGAATTTAACAAGCATGATCGCACTTTATGAACAGCTCAGGTTGACAAAGATATCACAAAAGAGGAAAACCAAAATATGAGGGGGATTATTATTAATGGATATCGTTGTGGTCAGCGTGGACCGTTCCAAACCGGATGTCGTGATCGCTAATACTTCGGTTGATCTTTTGCATTGCCGGATAACCATGCCAAAAACCGCCTTGAAGGCTTTAGGATACTCGGTATTTCGCCCCAAAGTCTTAAGGCCCTTAATTGATGCCATTATTATGCGACAAATTGAACGCCATAATGGGACCTTGCCTTTGGGCGGCATTGTGCTGGATGAAACCGATCTTGATGGCCTTCCCCGTTATGAAGGTTAAGGGATAAGGCCATCAAGTTGGTGATAATGTCCTTGATAAAAAATTAAGGGCCCATCTTCGCTTAAAATCTTAAATTCTTCGACATGGCAAATAACCAGGTCATGGTCCCCTTGAGGCGATATTTCCGTAACGTGACAAGCCAGGTAGGCTAAACTGTCGGCCAAATAGGGGATCCCGCTTCCAGCCCGTTCCAACCGTAAGCCATCAAAAGGATCGCTCGGGGGATGGGGCTGGGCGAAGACCTGACTCAAGATTTTTTGGGATTCTTTCAAAATACTAATGGTTAACGGGCGACTCGGGATCATGGCATTTTTCATCCGGGCCTTGTGGTCAATAGCTAAAAGAATCAGTGGGGGATGTAAGGACACTGACGTAAAGGAGTTTGCGGTCATGCCATGCAAAGAACCCTCAAGTTCAGCGATAACCACGGTGACCCCGGTTGCAAAATGCCCTAAGGTTTGGCGATATTGTTGGCTTTCCACTGGGATTTTCCTTTCTAGGTAACGCTTCCATGCTATCATGAGGTCAGCAAAAAGAAAACCAGATTGTCTTGACCGTCAGGACCAAGGGGGTTAATGAGAATGTTAGTATCGCGGTCCACAGAAATTTATCTCTTGGGGGGTGCCAGGACACCTTTTGGCACCTATGGGGGAGCATTTAGGAAGGTGGACTCCACGGAATTAGGGCGGATTGCCGCTGAGGCGGCTATCGCTAAGGTGGGTCTCATGCCCGAGGCGATTGATTTCTCCGTCATTGGCAATGTGATTCCTTCGAGCCGCGATGCGGCTTATACCGCCCGGCATATCGCTTTAAGTGCTAAGGTACCAGAGCATGCGCCAGCGTTAACGGTTAACCGTTTGTGTGGTTCGGGCCTTCAGGCTGCGATATCGGCAGCCCAGTCCTTGTTGTTAGGGGAGGGACATGCCGCGCTGGCTGGCGGAACCGAAAATATGAGTCAAGCTCCTTTTCACTTACGGAATAACCGCTTTGGCATCAAGGACGGACCACCGGAATTGACGGACGGACTTTTTGATGTGTTGACGGACATGGGCTGTGGCCTCGGCATGGGCATGACCGCAGAAAATTTAGCGGAAATATATCAAATTTCTCGCGAAGACCAAGATGCTTATGCCGCCTTGAGTCATCACCGGGCCACAAAAGCACAACGCTTGGGACGTTTCAACGAAGAAATTATAGGTGTACCGGTTGTCATAAAAGGGAAAACTGAAATGGTTTTGCACGATGAACATATTCGTCCAGAGACCAACGTGGAGACATTAGCCCGGCTCAAACCGGCTTTTAAGAATCCGGGGACTGTGACGGCAGGAAATTCCTCGGGAATTAACGACGGTAGTGCGATGGTGGTTCTGGCCACGGGAGATTTTGTCGCCGCCCATGGCCTAAAACCTTTAGCGCGACTTGTGAGTTATGGCATTGCCGGGGTTGATCCCAAGATTATGGGCATTGGACCTGTTCCAGCGTCACGGATTGCTTTAGAACAGGCTGGATTAGATATTGAGGATGTGGGTTTGGTGGAAATTAATGAGGCCTTTGCCTCGCAATATCTCGCGGTAGAACAAGAACTCCAACTGGACCGTGAGAAAACTAATGTGAATGGTGGTGCCATTGCGCTTGGCCATCCCGTGGGCGCGTCAGGTGCCCGGTTGCTTTTGACTTTGGCATTGGAATTACATCATCGCCAACAACAATTTGGACTGTTATCGCTCTGCATTGGAGGAGGCCAGGGGATTGCGGCCGTTATTGAAGCGGTCTAAAACGATTTTCGGGATCGGTGTCATGAGTGTTCTCGTAAGTGTTGGCGCCATAGGGATTGTTCGGCCTATCTCGCACCATGTCATGGGCCCGGACAGTCCCTATGGGTTAAATGGCCCGTGGCGCACACGCTTGATGCACTATTTTAGCGATGCGGCCATCCATAATGCGTATCAACTGAATGCGTCAACTCTTAAAGCGTTAATGGCTCACCGTTACAGGCGCCATCAACCCTTGCTGTTATTAGACGTGCGGCAAACAAACGGTCCGGAAGGATTTCGGCAAGGACATATTGCGGGGGCTCAAAACATTCCATTGCAAAATTTTGGCCCTGAATTGAGCAAGTGGGTTCATGCGTCGCCCACCTCTCCCTTATGGCACGAACCGATTGTGGTCATGTGTTATGACGGTGATGGAGCCAACCTCGTTACCGTGATTTTGCGACTTTTTGGCTTTCACGCATGGAATTTGCGGGGAGGCATCGGCAGTTGGAATCAGCATATGGCAATCTGGCGGCACAATGCTCCAGTCAATTGGCCCACAGCTTCTGGAAATGGCAAGGAGCTTGCGCTAACCAGTTCTCCAAAGCCCGGACCAGATCGTTTGCCTGCGCATTTCGTGCGCTCTGTGCGCACCATATTCACCCGCCTCTACCATCCCTATCCTTTAGGCTACGGCTATCCTTGGACCATCGATCCAGGAGCTTTGTATGCGGCATTACACAGTGCCGACAGGCCTGAAGTGATTGATTTAAGAGGAGCCGAAGCCTTTCGACACGATCATATTGCTGGGAGTATCAATATTCCTTTTGAGACCCTTGGGCAACACTTGAATCTCATTCATCCTAAGGGAAAAATCGTATTGGTGTCCCAAACTTTGCAAACGGCATCTCAAGCGAATACCATTTTGCGCTTGCTAGGGTATCACAGTTATGTGTTGAAAATGGGCATGGCCGGATGGCAGCCGGCAACCTTTTCTGGGCCAGGCTCCCATCGATTTCCTCTGGTTCAAGGCTAAAGACCGCATCTCAAGAGGATTTCGTTTGGTGAGGTGAACTTAAAATCAGGTTCAGGACTCTGATGGTTGCGGTGGGGCCTTTAGGCGTGAGTCCGCCAATGATCCAAATTTGGTGATTCATGATGCCCGCGGCAAATTGGGAGAGGGCTATGGGAAGATGACCTGTGATGGGCGTCAGAGAACGGGATGTGATGAGCCATATGGTGGATAGAAGGTGATGAGGCCCTCTTTCTCCTCCTAAGAGCCAAAAATGATGGTTAAGATAGACCATTTGCGCGCCCCAGATACCGTAAGGCAATTGTAAGGTGCTGATCAGGCGATGTGAGGACAACTGGTAAATCCATATCGATGAGTTTAACGATCCGTTCGGTAAAATCCCTCCCGCGACAACTAGCATATTGTTTCCCGCTTGGACGGAGGGGTCTTTAACCGCTTGGGGGAGTAATCCCCAGATTTGGACGGTTCCGTTGGTGGCAGAGAGCTGGTAGATGCGGGCAGACAGACCGTGTGCGTTTTGGCCGCCTACTAAAAAGTTAGAGCGGGAAGTAACACAGACTCCAGCATTGCTTAGAGGAACAGGCAAAAAATTGGATACGGTTTGATGACTTTGTAGGTTGATAGCACCTGTGCTTGGGGCGTTATGGGCGGTGCCTCCTGCCCACCATGTCATGTTTTGGGAAATGACTAACGTGCCCCCGAGAGGAAGGGACAGGGAAGGACCTTGTACGAGACCTTCAGGGCTGATGGCGTAGGATACCCCTGCACTTTGGGAATTATTGAGTGAAGTTCCCGCAATCAAAATGTTATTGCCAACCGTGAAGCCTTGTATATCTTTTAACGGGAAAGGCAAAGCAAAAGGCGGATAGTGGGTGAGGGATCTCACGGGCAACGAGGTTCTGTGGGACGCCAGTGTTTTTGTTGTGAGCGGTGAAGACTCATGCGAGTTTGAGGACCCTGCGTGCCCAACAATGAACCAGAGAACGATCACCAAAAGGGTGGTGAGGAAAACAAAGAACCGGGGACGTACCCGCCAACGCGACTGGATGATCATGACGTCTCAACCTCATAACTTTCGATTTGGTTCAAATACAAGGTTAAGACCTGATTATTATCGAGGACGCCGTCTAAAGCAATAGGATCAATGTGAATGGGGCGTAAACGGACAACTTCACACTCGCTTCTTCCTTGTGGCCGGTAACGGATCTGGACGGTTTTGCCCGTTCCGACGAGGCTGCGGATCTTCCGGCTCAGCCCTAAAGGATTTCCTTGTTGAACGCTATGGCGGCGGCTATTTCCCGCATCATCTTCATAATAGTAGTCATAGGGATTGTGGACTTTTATTTTGGCTTCTCTATCCGTATCTAATTCATGAACAATCGGGATAAGAGGAACTCCCGATTTGTCCAGAGCTTGGGTGATTCCTTTCAGATCGGTGCGATTCACAATCAATTCGGTGGGTGAGAGGCGTTTTATGATGTATGGACCTAACACCCGTTCGGCATTAAAGGAATCTTCCGCGGTGGCACTGTGAAGAATGGTAGCGTGAATGACACTATGACGGGTGAGTTGCCGAAACCAATCACGAATATTATGTTCTAAGTTGCCAGGAATCGGGACGCGCGCCATTTCTTGCAGCCGCTGTAAATAGGTATCGGGCTCCCAGCCGTCTAATACCGCCGTCGTGATACTGTGGCGATTAATATGGTAGACACGCATTTGGTCATATTTTTTAATCTCGGCCATTCCATCCAGGTCCCATAAAGTCGATAGGGACGTGTTGGGGGGCACAAGCACATCACCGGTGGGCTCAATGACCAGCGTTTGATCACTGAGAGGTTCGAATTCATGACGAATCCAGCCAAAATAGTAGGGATTCGTTAACCGCCCTAAGAATTTATTATGTTTTTCCCATATGCCTAATTGGACCAAGTGGTCGAGAAAATAGGACAGACTATAGAGGTCATAAGCACCGGGAAGTCTTTGAGCTTTCGCCCATTTTAGCAAGGCTTCCGTATCAAGCCATTCGTCGGGCGCTAACATGGCCGCCAGGGCTATGGTGAAGACTTGAAAAGGTGTGCCGTGTTCGAGGGCAAACTGAAGATACCGGCTCAAAATTTCTGAAAAGCCGTGGGCAAAAAAATCTTCGACATCTAACGAAGATTCTAAGGTTCGCTCTGGTCCCCGTTGCAGAAGATGATAATAGAACCCCACTCGCATAGCTGCATCGATCATGTCATCAGAAATCGTGGCGGGCAATATTTTTTTCATTTTGCCCAGATTGCGGCGATAGATTTGGCCGTTGGTGGTCATCGGCAATGGTTCTTTTCGGGCTTGGCTGAGCAAATGAAACAGGGGCAAAATGGCTTCAAAGCCGTTGGTTAAAGGAGGCCTGGGCGTTGTCACCGTGCTCGTTAAAACTAAGGGACGGTCTATTAACAAGGTCTCTAAAATCGCGGGATAAAAATCAAAAGGAATAACCGGTCTAACGTAGCCATCGGTTAGAGTAAACAGAAGAAATCCCTGATTTAACTTCTCGATGAGTTTCTCATCGCGGTGAAGTGCAGACAGGGGGTGATATCCGGCCAGATCCTCGGCAAGAAATTGTAATAAGACTTGCCCTTCTTTTTTGTTTAAGGTGTCCAGAACTTGTGCAATGCGCTCAGGATCTAATAAAGTTTCCCATACGAATTCCCTTGAATATTGACCAAAGGCCGTCATATGCCATAAAGGTTCTGGTCCTAAACCATCCAAAATGAGGGATAAGGAATGGTATGTGCTCACAAATTTCCTCCTGGAAAGCGGATAATGGGAGCAGATTTTTCACGAGGTGCTCCTTTTTCATCAGCATGGGCGATTTCATAGCGGTATCCTTGTTCGCACAAAAAGAGCTGGCGTTTTTGGGCAAAATCTTGTTCTTTGGTATCTTCTGACACGATTGTATAAAAGGTTGCCGGTCCACCATCTTTTTTCGGACGTAAAATCCGGCCTAAGCGTTGGGCCTCTTCTTGCCGGGAGCCAAAAGCTCCGGAAACCTGAATGGCGACGTTGGCGTCAGGGAGGTCGATAGCAAAGTTGGCGACTTTGGAGACAATGAGGACAGGGATGTCGCCGTCCCGAAATTGTTGATACAATTTCTCCCGCTCAGCGACAGGCGTTTGTCCGGTAATCATGGGCGCATGAATCTCTTGGCGGATTTGTTCCAATTGGTCAAGGTATTGCCCAATGATTAAGATGTGGTCGCCTTCGTGATCAGCAAGTAACTCATGGATTGTGCCAATTTTGGCCGGATTAGAGGCCGCAATACGGGCGCGTTCGTTGTCTTCGGCCATGGCATAGCGTTCGCGCCATGATTCGGGCATACAAACCCGGATTTCGCGGCATGAGGCTTCAGCAATCCACCCTTGTTGTTCGAGATCTTTCCAGGGCATGTCAAAGCGTTTGGGACCAATCAGGGAAAAAACATCATCCGCTCGGCCGTCTTCGCGAATGAGAGTGGCCGTCAGCCCTAGACGCCTGCGGGCTTGCAAACTGGCTGTTAAGCGAAAGACCGGAGCCGGTAAGAGATGCACTTCATCATAAATGATGAGACCCCAGTCATGATCATCCAAGCGGTAAAAATGCACGTATTCGCCTTTTTGCCGGTGGCTTAACAATTGATAGGTTGTCAGGGTGACCGGTTTAATGGATTTGGTCCGTGAGGAATATTCCCCAATGTCGTCGGGGTTTAACGACGTTTTGTCAAGCAATTCATCGCGCCACTGGTGTAATGAGGCGACTGACGTTGTCAAAATCAGCGTATGGGCTTGGACCTTTTCCATAACGCCTAATCCCACTAGAGTCTTCCCCGCGCCACAGGGAAGAACAATCACACCATTACCCCGGTCAACAGCCCCATCACCCCAAAACGATTGAACCGCCGCAATTTGATAAGGGCGGAGCCGAAAAGGTTGTCCCCGTCGATCCTGATTCCGTAAAGAGAATGCCAACGGAGAACCCGGGGTATAACCTGCCCGGTCATCAGCCGGCCAACCTGCTTTGGCTAAAGCTTGTTTTAAGAGGCCACGGTGAGCCGGATCGATCCGGTAACCGGGCTTGAGCTCTTCACCGAGAAATGGCTCGACATTTTTGTGATGATTGATCTGGGTCAGCAGTAAAGAATCATCGCTGGTAAGCCATAATCCATGGCCATCTGGAGCCACTTCCAACCGCAGTTTGCCGTAGCGTCGTCCTTGATCTTCAATGAACTGCTGAACTTCTGTGGGCACGGGATACTGGGCATAGCGGGTTAACCGGGCTAACATGTCCTCAGGAGTTAAGCCAGAGGCCACGGCGTTCCATAAGGACAATGAAGTAATACGATAGGTATGGACGTGTTCTGGACTCTTCACGAGCTCGGCAAACCCAACAAGACTGTCGCGGGCTTCCTCAAATAAAGGGTTATTGACTTCGAGTAACAAAGTACGATCTGATTGAACAATAAGTGGCAGGCGATCCACGAATGAGCCTCCCCGATTCCAGCATATAGTTAAATTCATTGTATCGAATTGCGACAAGATCCGCCACGACGCCGATATGATAAAATAAACGCCATATGCATCAAGGAGCGAGATCTATGGAATTCGAAAACATGCTGCAACAAGGAGCTACCATCCACGAGGTCGAAATGTTTGCGCGTTCGATTATTGAAGGGGAAAGAAACCGTATTGCGACTTTAGCAAATATTTCAGCTCTGCTCAACCAATATCTCTCCCAGATTAACTGGGTCGGTTTTTACCTCTTAGTTCCGAAAACAGATTCCCTGGTTTTAGGACCTTTTCAAGGGCTGGTGGCGTGCACCCGCATTACTGTCGGACAAGGTGTGGTCGGGAATTGCGTGAAGCTCAGGCAGACGATTGTGGTGCCTAATGTGTTGGAATTTCCCGGCCACATTGCTTGTGACAGCCAGTCCCGATCGGAAATTGTCGTTCCTATCTATTCAGGTCAGCAAATTGTTGGGGTCTTAGATGTGGATTCCCCGGAATTTGATCGGTTTCACGAACCCGAACAGGCGGTTTTGGAAACCGTGGCCCAATTATTGGGAGAGAATTGGACATTAATGACGAATTATTAGCCGGTTAAAGACGCAACGTCGCCTTTAACCGGTTGGGTTTCAGCAAGAGATCTATGGCGTCTTGTCCTTTACGGACGACAATGTCTGATGCCAGCAATGTTTTGGTAAAAGCCCCTTCATAGCCAATGACACAAATGGCCAAATCGGCTGCTTGAAGCATTTCGGTGTCGTTGGCCCCATTCCCCACGGCAATCACCCGCTGTAAATTTTTGACGTACTGCGTTTTATCTTCAGCGACTTGAATGAGAACCGGAGCAATACCCGTTATCCGCCGAATGGTATCAATTTGTCCATGAGTGCCAGCTGTCAGAATGTGAACGTGAAGCAGTTTGTTCAGATCTTGCAAAGCGAGCGCCATGGTTTCACTAATGCGGCCATCGGTGGCCAATGTGCCATTTAAATCAAAAACGACATGGTCATATTCTTTAAGGCCGAGGCCTGGAATATCAATATGGATTGCCACGCGGAATTGCTCCTTTTGACGGGTTAACTAATATTTGTGATGAACTGGATGATTACGGTTTTATTCTCTCTAAGTCAGGAAAACTTGACAATAGTTAAATTCATCCCAATCCGTGAAATCTTGTTGGCAAAGGGAGGTTTTGTTGATAAACTGTACTACAAATATAGAACAGAGGTACAGATGAATGGATGTTTTTGTGAATCCCGAGTGGGAATGGCCGATTCATGATCAATTGTTTCGTCAATTGAAGGCTGCTATCGAAGATGGTTGTTGGCAGGACGGGGAAAGACTGCCGAGTGTGCGGGAATTGGCGGCTGTGTTAAGGATTCACCGCAACACCGTGGTCAAGGTCTATGCAGCCCTTGAGGAATTAGGGTATGTATCGAGCCATAGCGGTAAGGGGTTTTTTGTTCACCCGCCCCGGAAAAAGCCTCTGTCCAATGAGATGGAGCAACTGATTAAAGAAACCTTGGAGCGGATTCGGGATTTGGGCGAAGATCCTGTCCTTTTTGCCCAAGCTTTATTGCCGCGGGCCATGCGTGAGCATGCCAAAGAAAAGCCACGAGTACGCCTAGCGGTTATCGAGTGCACCGTGGAACAAACGACATTATTAGCACGGGATTTGGCGCGGGCACTTGACGCCGACGTTGAGCCCATCGTATTAGATGCCTTGGGGCGATGGAATAAAGCGGATTTGAATCAATTTGCCCTGTTTGTGACGACGTTTCAACATGTTGAAGAAGTGCAACAAGCTCTGCCAGGGCGGTCAGATGCGGTGATTCCGGGCCTTCTCAGTGCCCATTTAGAGACGATCAAGGCGTTACAAAATCTTTCTCCAGGAGACAAAATAGGCATTGCTTGTGTGAATTGGGAAGGAACCCACCGCTTGCGAGACATGATTCATCAAGCAGGATTCGAAGAAATTAATCTGGTTGAAGCCTCTTTAGATGACCCTCAGACACTGCCTCGGTTGTTAGAAGATGTGCCGCTCATCGTAGCCGCCACCAAAGTGGCAGAAATTCTGAAAGCGTTTAAGCCGGACGCACCGGTCATTGTGGATGACCGAACTTTTACAGAAGGCACTTTGCGAGAAATCCGTTCACGATTGGAGAAAAATTCATGACCACTCTAAAACGTGTCTTGACATGGCGAGAAGGCGCCGGTATGACCATTGCTGGAGTCTTAGGTTCAGGTATTCTTATTTTGCCAACGGTTACCGCTCAGTTAGCCGGTCCGGCAGCGATCGTTGCATGGCTGCTCATGACGATAATGGCTATCCCTATGGCGGCAACATTTGGAAAACTGGCCATTTACCATCCTAATGCAGGTGGTATCGCCAGTTATGCGCGGTTAGCCTTTGGACCAAGAGCCGGTAAGTTGGTGGGAATACTTTATCTGGGAACGGTTCCTGTCGCCGCGCCAGCGGCGGCATTGATTGGTGCCGGATATTTAGGCGCATTGTGTCACTGGCCGGAAGCTGATGTTGTATTGGTGGCCGCCGGACTATTAGCGACGGCCCTTTTGGTCAATTATTTTGGCATTCAATTTTCCGGATGGGCGGCGACGGCGGTAGTTGTCGCGATTAGCGCGCTTTTATTAATGGCGGTAATGAGTGCCCTGCCACATATGAAGGCTCTAGCATTCGTCCCTTTTTTACCCCATGGGTGGTGGCCTGTTGGACAGTCGGTGGCGCTTTTGTATTGGGCATTTGTAGGCTGGGAAATGATTGGCCATTTATCCGAAGAATTCGTTGACCCTGTGCGCGATATTCCAAGAGCCTTAATGGTTGCCGTAGCGGTGGTGGGAATTTTGTATCTCGCAGTGTCTTCGGTGAGTATTGGTACCATGGCTTACCGTATGCATACTCATGGAGCGGGATTATCGGTCCTCATTGGCATGGAATTGGGACACCCAGGAGCCATTATTGCTGCAGTTATTGCACTGCTGATCACCTATGGAACGATACATACCTATATTGCCGGTTTTTCCCGACTCGTTTATGCCCAAGCTCGCACAGGTGATTTACCGCGTTTTTTTGCGCATTTGCATCCCAAGAGGCGAACACCTGCGCGCGTGTTTGCTGCGCTGCTGCTGCCCGATGTGGTGATACTAGGAAGTGTGTTGGCGTTTCATACATCCCTGGCCCAATTGATTGCGTGGCCTTCGGCCGTTTTCATCGTGCTTTATATTGTGGCGATGGTGTCCGCATGGCGCTTGTTGCCGGGATACAGAGCCCAGGCATTTGCCTTGCTTGGGGCGCTAATCAGTTGTGCTGCCTTGATTTTTGTGGGCTGGGCGATGATTTTGCCGATCGGGTTAGCATTTCTCGGGTGGTGGCTGAAAGGCTCCTTTGCGGAGAAAGCGACCACGCCTGAAGAAATCGCGTAAGCTGGTCTTCAGGCGTGAAATTTGACGGGATAAATGGGACTCATTGGTTATTGGGGTTGCTCGTTGTCGGGGTGGGATGCAATTAATTTTTCGATCTCTGCAATCCGGTCCTCAATATCGGCTTTCTGCGCCTCGAGGTGACGCTTCATGCTTTTGAGGCTGAGTAAATCTTCGGGATCATAAAAAGGATTTGACATCATTCCCGGACGACGACCCATCGCTCCTCCCATGGCATGCATCCCGTGGTTGGCCCGGTGTTGACATCCCATTTTGTTCATCATCATAGGTATCTCTTCCTCCTTGGTGGTTTTTAGAAAATCTCCATCCGCGCTTGGATGATTGGTGTCGAGGTGGTATATGGCCGCTTCAACCTGTTCTAAACGTTCGCGGGTGATCGGCTCGCCCGCTTTAAGATAACCGCCAGTCATTAAAAATTTGACGGAGAGGCCCAAGTATAAGGCCGCGTCTTGGAGTGATAAAGGATGCGTCGCATCCCACTTGGGTTCAGGTGGAAGAACCTTTCCCAATTTGAGCGCAAGACGCTGAACATCGTCATATTTAAACCGGCGGTGATGAATTTGTCCTTGTCCAATGCGGTAGCTGGGTAGATGATATTGATTTGCATACCAACGGACCGTCGCCGGCGAGACGCCGAGTAACATGGCAACTTCTTGGACGCGTAAATAATGGCCAAGCATTTTCTCACCTCGTTGTCATCATAGAATAGATTGCGCAATATTGCAAGAAAATCCTATAAAAATTATAAGTTGTTCCACTAGCGATATGTCACATGGTCCTGTGTTTATCCTGATTCTTTCTCACTTACTCTTTGGCATCTCTTAAAATCGTTAAATTTCAGGAAATCTTTTGGAACAAAGACTATCCGTTGTTGCTCTTGGGAACTAAGTCTGGTGGGATTATCTTAAATGATGTCAACGATGTATCAATGACAACGTAATAATTCTGTGAAGTATTCCACATCGCTGCACATTGTGCAGCGATTCAGCTTGTGATGAGGAGTGAGAAAGATGGTACAAACCGAAATACCGACGACCACAGGCGTTGCGAAAGATCCGGTGGAAACGAATTGGATTCCCGTATCGTATTTGTGGCCGTTGCGTTTTATTTTAGGGTTTCAATTTCTCTCAGCGTGGGCTCGCCGATATATTAACGCGCCAGCGAAGCTCGATTGGTATGCGAAAAGTAATATTGCCCATAAGTTTAGCACAATGATGCCCCATGCCCTGCCCCCGATTCGGGCGATGATGCAATGGTTGCTACTGCATCCCCATTTGGCGTGGGCATTTTTAATTATGTTTACATGGATTGAATTTACGGTCGGTCTCTTTCTCTTAACCGGGACCATGACACGGTTGGCGGCGTTAGGCGGCACATTGCTGTCATTCGGTATGTTGTTTGGGAATGGGTGGTTAGGCACCGCATGTATTGATGAGTTTCAAATTGGGACGGTCGAAGGGATTGGCGCTATGATCTTTCTCTTTATTGGGGCCGGCAGTTTTAGTGTGGATCACTGGATTCACAAATACTGGGATGGACATGTGCGGTTAGGAAAATTAGATATCCACTTGACCTAATAGGCAACGCATTTGAGGGGAGATTAAGGAGGCGTAAGATCATGCAAGTGCACAGAGATCTGCCACAGCCGACCACCGCGGCCGTGTTGAAAAAGCAAAGTATTGGGATGTTGGTCGTCGCCATGTTTTTGACCTTATGGGCGTACCAATTTGAACACCACGGGTTGTGGGGAAAATTGGTTAATTACAACAAGACGCCCAAACTGGTGTTAACGGGGACGACAGTGAGTCCGCAGGCCTTAAACTTAGACATCTATCGGCCCAATGGGCCGGATACTTATGGCAACTTTGTGGTGGAAGTGAGCGTGCAAGGTCAGACGGAATCAAGTCCCGCCGAAGTGTGGGGGCCAAAACAACTGGCTGCAGTGAATCCGTCGGCCATTCACAACAAATACTTTTTCCAGAAGGTGTCCGAAGGGCCATGGGGATTTGTGGTTCCGTTGTCAGCCCAAGCCACAATTCACTTACCGTTGAGTCCAGCGGCTCAAGCCCAATTGCGAGGACAATCACGAGCTGTGGTCACGGTCGAGGATGTCAGCGGCCTGAAATGGCAAACCACGGTGCCGGTAAAATAAATTGGTGTGTGGCGATACATGCAGGCTTAAAATCTATCGGCTAGTTCAACACAAGAAACTAAGAAACTTGCATAATACCGCGTATCTTTTTTCATACTATTGTCGGTAGAAGAGATTCCACGCAATGTTGCCGTCATGAAAGATTGACCGTAAGGATTGTCTCATGGCACAATATCCTTAATAGGTCATGGTGTTGACCGGGGTCATGAGAACCAAATCGCGAGGGATTATTCGCTAATAACACCTATACAATCAGTGGTGCTGAGATGTATGGGTGTTATTTTTTCGCTACGATTGAAATCGCTGAAGGAAGGGAGCAAGATTTTCATTCTCGAGGGGGATTTTTCACCCTGTGAATGGGATCGTATATCCAAGAATGAAACCATGGCCATGGATTAAAGCTCGACTCGGCTTATTTCATCGCAAAGAAACTCGTGAGAACTTCTCTGAATTTTTTGTTCAAGAGACGCAATCAGCAACTTCCGATCACTGTAAAATTTGTGCAGCACAGGCCCATGCCTTAGACAAATATTTTGATATGCTGTTTTATGAAATGGTGAATGACTTTGAGCAGCGTCAAATCATACGGCAAGCGTGGGGATTTTGTCCCCGCCACGTGACGCAGCTGGCAACCTATGGGGATCCCTTAGGTGGGTCGATTATTGTTGACGATGTATTAAATCATCTCTCAGAAATGTCCTTTCCCTACGAAAAACCTGCGCCGTGTCCAGCATGTGATGTTGAAAAAGAAGTCATCCAGCGTTATACGCCCTTAGTTATTCAGCTGGTTAGGACGGGACATGAAGACATTTCGTTGTGCTGGTCACATTTTAAGGAACTTGTAACCAGCACGGATATTTCCCGTGATGTCCGGCAAAAATTGTGGACGGCTCAACAGAAGCGATGGAAAGCCTGGTTAGAGCCGCTTCACAAGGCGGCTCAAGCCGATTATTTGCATCCTCAGGACCGGGACACATTATTAGTCTGGCGTCAAGTTTTAGCCTATTGGTCGGATAATGCTCTATCCCCTGAATCATCAAGTATCTCGCCCAGGCTGGATTCATCACACGAAACATCTCCTTAGTTTTCGAAATCATGTAGGAGCTTAGGATGTGACGAATTCTAGGTGGCGAGAAAATAGGAACCAGGAGGGATTATGGGATGGAACCTCACAATAGAGATAACGAAGGACTACCCTTAGTATCGTGGCGCAGCCGTAATGTCTGGGGATTTTCTTTAGCGTCTTTGTTTTCGGACATGGGGCACGAATTAGTCACCACAGTGTTACCAGCATTTTTGTTGACCATCGGGGCACCGGTTTTTGCCTTAGCTGTCATTGAAGGCGTATCGAATTTTAGCCAGTCTCTATCTGCCTTGTTAGGAGGGAAATGGGCAAATAACACCCAGTCACGACGATCTATTGTCGTGGTCGGTTATATTCTGACCGGAGTAAAAGCTTTAATTGCTTGGGTGAGTTACTGGCCCTGGATTGTCGTCCTGAGAACGCTGGCTTGGATTGGCCGGGGAGCAAGAGGTCCAATTCGGGATACCATGATTGCCGATGAAGTGCCTTTTCACGACCGGGGCAAAGCCTACGGCTTTCGGGAAACATTTGATACACTCGGCGCCATCCTAGGTCCTTTAGCGGCCACGTTGCTCATCGCGATCATCCCGTCGCGAACGCTCATTGCTTTAAGTGCGATTCCAGCTGTCCTGACGATTCTGGTGATTGTGTTCTTTATCCGGGAACCTAAGCCGTTGTCAGCGGATAGCGGGCATGAGGCTTCTCGTTTAAAACCAGGAGAAGCTATTTCCTGGCCCCAACAATACCGGATTTTTCGGCGGGCGGTGATTGTGTTTTGGTTTAGTCAGGCTGCCCCGACGTTCTTTATCTTGCGAGTGCTGTTAGCACATCCCCACGGTTTGCCTTTTTCTACCGACGTCTTAGGATTTGCCCTCTATACCCTTCATAATATTTTTTACGCCGCTTCGTCCTATCCCGCCGGATTAATGGCTGATCACGGGCATCCAAAATTGGCGACGGTGACCGGCTACATTTTGTGGACGCTAAGTCTGTTAGGCTTTGCAGATTTTCACGCCTTACCGGTCCTTTTCTGGCCCGTGTTGTTTATCTTTTCTGGTTTGGCCACGGGCCTTATCGAAACGGGCCAAAAAACCATGACAGTAGCCATGTTACCATCTCAGGCCCGCGGGGTGGGGCTTGGACAAATTGCGGGACTTAAAGGACTGAGTCAACTGATAGGAACTCTCGTGATTGGCGCTTTGTGGACGCTGCAGCAACCGGCCTGGGGATTTCTAGTTTTAAGCGTGGCGGCCGCCTTAGGGATTGGGAATATGATGCTGGTGAGAATGTCATCTGCTGACTGATAAGAGTCATCCACCACTTATAAGTCCGTGCACAAAAAGATAGCATCAATATTTCGTGTCTCTTCAGCCAAGCTATTCGTGAGAGACAATCAGATCATAAGGCCATATAATATTAAGTATCGAAGCGAAATGCTCTTCAATGGTTTCGGCGGGGTGTATGTGTCCGCTCGCATCCATTATGGATAACCATAAGGGTAAGGTCCAAATGCCAAACGCATCGAGGTGTTGTTGTTCTAGCCAGTGATTAATTTGTTCCAGGTAACGGCTGACACCTTCATCGGTCATTAATGCGGTTCCATCGTTCCATGGTTTGATCAATTGATGTAACCATTGTGCTTGAATGATGCCGCCATGGGACTCAGGATCATAAATCCAGCGGGGCACAAAGGGTTCTTGACCGGTAATAAAGAGAAGAAATGCCCCCAGATTATAATTTTGCTCCCAATCTGCGCTATCCTCGGCAAAGCGTAATAAACGCGTACTGCGAGATCCTTTATCTGCGATCAGCCGGAGAATGTGTTCTAAATCGGGAATTTCCGGTTCGAAAATTTGAGCAATCACATCATCAGAACATTGTAGAGCATATAATAAACGAACGGTGAGAGCCGATTGCTCTAGTAATCTTTCATAGTTGACTTGCACTAATGGATAAATGGCCTCATGAATCCAGGCATGACTTCCCCTCGCCATATTAAAAGGCATTTTCAAAATATGGCAGGGCGTACGGGGCAACGCCAGTTGCGCGGGCAAATAAGTCCAGGCGGCGGATTCGCTGGGACGAGACAAAATATCGGTTAACGATCGTAGACGAATATCACCCATCCGAATATCCATGGCCTGTAATGATGGATGCACGATTCCATTGGCTTCGACAACGGGCGTGTGCGCTAAATCAACACGGACAACCTTGTTATCGGCGAAATGACAAAGAACTTCATTATTCTCGTCACTTTGGACGTTTTTCACCCAGAATGTGTTGAGTTCTTGTTCACAGGCCAATTGACTGGGAACCGCATGCAGCACCTGAGCATGACCCTTTAGGGGCAACTGTTCGTCGATTAATATCGTCACTGGCTTCGATATAAAATGCATCCAGTGACTATCTTCTTGTGGCGATCCCTGCCATTGCAAGATGATTTCAAGCGGTGATTCATCGGAACCGTGACTTAAACCATAATCCAATACGGTACCTAGGTCTTGATACATGGGACAAGGATCTTGCACGATGACCCACAAAATCGCATGGTCAATTCGGCGCAACTCAGAAATGATATGGAAGGCGTCGGCAAGCTGCCATGGGGTTTTCATATCCCCATGGGTTAAATCCCATATCAATGTCGGTCTGAGTTGCATAACTCTCGCTCCTTGTGTTCTTTTTATCTCTTATTATACGGTTTGCATGGATTGTGCGAGCTCGGTTCCGGGACAACCGGGATCTTCCGCTAAATAATTACCCGTTACGGCGTAGGCTCTCGCCCGGGAGCCACCACAAATCGCACGATAGGCACATTGACCACAGCGTCCTTCTAATTTGTCGGGATTGCGCAAATCACAGAATAAAGGGGATTCCCGGTAGATTTCGCTAAAACGTTGGCGTTTCACATTACCCGCTGATACCGGCAAGTAACCTGATGGGAACACATCTCCATAATGACTGATAAAAGCAAATCCCTGCGCTTCCCGAATGGTCGGGCTTTGATCCAGTGGCCTTTCCATCACCCGGGAGAATTGCGGCGCTCCTACGGCTGTCACCCGGAACGACACGCGTTTTGCGTAATCTTTTAGCCATTCCAAGGAGGATTCGATATGGTTGGCATCGAGGCTTTCTGATAAACGAGCCCGGCCGGTAGGAATGACAAAAAAGACTTCCCAGCTTTTGGCTTTGAGAATTTGTACCAGACGACCCATTTTGGGCAAATCTTGTAGGGTAAATGGGGAGACCGACGTGTTAATTTGAAGATCCATGCCTTGATTGACCACAGCTTCGGCGATTTCTACACTGCGAGCAAACGTCCCTAACACGCCGCGGAAACGGTCATGTACGGCTTGTGTCGCGCCATCGAGACTAATGGAAACCGCTTGGACACCAAGGGTTTTCCAAATTTTAATAATTTGTGGGGTTAATGAGGGCGTGACACTGGGGGCGATGGCCGTACGAATCTTACGGCTAACAGATGCTTTAATAATGTCGGATAAATCGTCGCGTTCAAGCGGGTCTCCTCCCGTAAAAATAATCATGGGTTTAGGCCGCATAGTCGCGATATCATCTAAAACATTCTCAATTTGTGACAAAGTTAATTCTCGAAAGTCACGGCGTGGAATAGCCCGAGCTCGGCAGTGTCGGCAATGTAATTGGCAAGCCCGGGTTAATTCCCAGGTAATGATGTGTGGTGCTTCATTAAAATTCATGATGTGTTCCCTCCCCTGGCGGTCTAATTGTATTATGACGGGAAAACCGGGAGGGGGTTAGGACCATTAGGATCTCCTGATGGTGACCAAATGGTCCTAACTGCTTTACTCGAAATGCTCAAGAATTTGATTCCATAATGTGGAATCGACATGCCAATTTTGATGAACAATGGGTTGTTTGGAAAAACCCGGGATTTGATCTTCATAGGGAACAGAAGGTTCTTGATAGATGAGACCTGTCACCAGTTCATCGGTTTCTTCCAAACGCGCTAGGGCAATGGCCCGGGATGTGGGACGATAACTGGGATCGTCATCTAAATTGACTAAAGTTTTCTTATACCACTCATAAGTATTAATGCGGTTATAGGTCACACATGGTGAAATAACATTAATCATCGCAAACCCCGGATGTTTTATGCCTTCGACAATTAAACGGGCTAACTGGGGTTGCCAACTTGAAAACCCCTGCGCAACAAAAGTGGCACCGCCGGCGACGGCTAGCATCAAAGGGTGCACAGGTGTATCAATACTGCCATCGGGTGAGGTTTTGGTATGAAACCCTATTTCGGATGTGGGCGATGTTTGCCCTTTGGTCAAACCATAGACGTGATTATCCATCACGATGTAGGTCATGTTGACATTGCGCCTTAAGGCATGCATAAAATGGCCCATTCCGATAGCATAAGCATCGCCATCGCCGCCGACGGCCAGAACCGTTAAGTCGCGATTGGCCAATTTGACGCCCATGGCAGAGGGCAAGGTGCGTCCATGCGTCACGTGCAGATTGTAAGAATTGATGTAATTGCCAATTTTTCCCGAACATCCAATACCCGCAATAATGGCGGTTGTCGAAGGATCAGCCCCCACCTCTACCAAGGCTTTTTCCAACGCCGCGAGTACGCCGAAGTCGCCACAGCCTGGACACCACCATGACTTTTCCTGGGTCTTAAAGTCGTGTAACGTCGCCATTAGTGATTCACCTCGAGTTGGGTTAATAAGTTTTGGGTTTCTTCTGCGACTTCTTCAGGTAAGAAGGGCACACCATCATATTTCAATAAGGAGTGGTAACGCCCATCAAATAATTCTGCGCTCTTAAGGAGATGGGCAACTTGGCCCGTGGCATTTTGTTCGACCACGAGAATATGGCGCGCTTTGGCGAAGAGTTTTTGGCACTGATCTTTGGGAAAGGGAGAAAGGGTTCGTAGCCACGCGACCGCCGCACGCACCCCCGATTTTTCCAATATCTCTTTCGCCTCTTTATTGATGCCGACGGTTGATCCAATGGCTAATAAGACCACATCGGCATCTTCTGGCCCCTCATACCGCACTGGGGTTCTGAGTTGATGAATTTGGAGCACTTTGTTGAGTCGTTTGTCCATCATATGTTGACGATTAATAGGATCTTCAGAGACCTTTCCATTTTGTCCATGTTCCACACCCGTTGCTAAATATTGTCCGTGAGACATACCAGGCAGGGTTCGAGGAGAAATGTCGTCGAGGGTAAAGGCATAACGTCTAAACGAATCGGCCATGGCACTGAGATCTTGCGCCGAATAAATGGCACCCCGGTCAATGGGGACATGAGGCCCGTCGACAGCCTGGCGGTCTACAGTTTGTTGCCACAAGGCCAAAGAAAGATCGGTGGCAATGATTACAGGGGTTTGAAAGTGATCGGCTAGATTAAAGGCCTCATAAGCATCTTCAAACGCTTCTTCCACCGACGATGGGGTAATGACAATCCGTGGTGCTTCCCCATGTCCTCCATAGATCAAAGCCAACAAGTCGGATTGTTCTTGTTTGGTGGGCATTCCCGTGCTCGGACCGGCTCGTTGGGTATCGATAATTACCACCGGAGTTTCGGTCATAGCGGCAAGCCCGATGGCTTCTTGCATTAACGACAAGCCAGGGCCTGAAGTGGCCGTCATGGCCCGAGCCCCAGCAAAGCCGGCGCCAATGGCCGCCGTGATGGAAGCCAGCTCATCTTCCATTTGCATGACCACGCCGCCTACCAAGGGAAAATACTTCGCTAGGGCTTCCATAATATCGGTGGCAGGAGTAATTGGGTAACCGCACATAATCCGGCAGCCAGCAGCCAGTGCTCCAAGAGCCGTGGCGTCATTGCCGGTTAGCACAATGCGGTCACCGGGAATAGGTGTACCCAAAGCGGGAAGCGACGGAATTTGGTCAAATTGTGCCATGATGGCGTCATATCCCATCGAAAGAGCGCGCTGGTTGGCGTTTACGACACTCTCTCCCTTTTTGGCAAAACGTCTGGCAATATATTGGCCAAATGCCGCTAACGGCAATCCAAGAAGGGCGGCCGAAGCGCCCACTGCAATCATATTACGCATTAATAATGAGCCAGCATCTTTGGCCATTTGGCTCATGGCTAAAGGGACTAAATAAGCCTTGGAGTCCTCGGGCAGTTGAGGAGAAAACGCACTGTCAGCGAGGATAATGCCTCCGTGCAGTTCACGGTGATTGAGATTGATGGTTTCTTGATTTAAGGCAATTAAGATATCCGTTCTCTCGGTGGTCGCATGGATAGGATGATTGGCAATACGCACTTTGTAATTGGTATGACCGCCTTTGATCCGGGATGAAAAAGATTTATACCCGTACACATAATAGCCTAAGTGATTTGCGACGTGAATGACGATGTCTCCCGTGGAATCAATGCCTTCGCCTTGATCTCCACCAATCTTCCAAGCCAACATAATAGATGCCTCCTCCAATAGGGTGCGTCGAACGCATTTGGCGCTGTCTTTACTGTAGACCTGGTACAAAAAGTTTGAAAATGAAAAATATTTATCCTAGACATAACCCATTGGAATATCAAAATCGCTTGGAGTACAATGACGAAGATAAATTAAAGAGAGGCGTCGCGCATGATTTTGTCCCATCTCAAAACCTTTGTGCGGATTATTGATGCGGGCAGCTTGACCCGAGCTGCGGAACAATTATCGTTGACCCAGCCTGCAGTGACCAAGCAATTAGCCGCATTGGAAGAAACTTTTCAGACCCGCCTCGTTATCCGGCAAGGTCGGAGACTGCGTCTGACTCCGAGTGGTGAGGTGTTATACCATTATGCTAAACGCATTTTAGCCTTGGTTGACCAAACTTATGAAGCGATTGCTGAAATTGAACGACCGGGGCAGGGAGAAATTGATCTTGGAGCGGTCTCTACTATTGCCGTGTTTTCACTGCCGAAAGTTCTGGCCATTTTTACCCGGAACTTCCCGAGTCTTAGAGTACGCGTTCATATCGGGGAAATTCAAGATACGTTAGACAAAGTCATTCGCCAGGATATTGCCGTTGGCCTGGTGACTATACCTATTGTCCATCCCCAGATCGATTCGGTGCCTCTGTTCCAAGATCCGGTACGTTTAGTGGTAAGTCCTGAGAAAGCGAAAAAGCTACCTCGGGAACTCGATTTAGAAGAATTGGCTCATATGGAGTTTATTTCCTATCAAACTCCATCGAGATTTCGAGCCTTCATGGACGGGGTCCTCGAACAACATGGGATTATTCCTCATGTCCTGATGGAATTTAATAGTCACGATTTGGTGAAAAGTATGGTCAAAGTGGGCCTCGGGGTGGCTTTTGTGCCGGAATCGGTCGTCGCCGAGGATCTGGCCAATGGCAGCTTGGAGACCATTACGGTGAAGAATTTGCCGCCGTTGGCCCGCACAACATCGTTAATCCTGGCCAAAGATCCCCCTCGGAGCGGGGGATTGATGGCTCTGTTGACGACCTTTTTTGATCACTATCAGGTAGAGCCTCGGTTATGGCCGCCGTGGTACTGGGAAACCCGGGCTTATGAAGCGGCTTTGCCCTGGAACCCGCATCAAAAGGAATCCAAAGAGCGCAAACCGTAAGATCTTACCGATGCATTTTCGCTTGGAGCCGACGTTCTAATGCTTTTTGCGATATGACCGCCGATGTTAAACGGACCTGGACAATGTCGCCAAAACCATCATGGCCGCTAATGTCCCAAGTGAATTTATTGCCATCGCGCGAGGCGAGTCTCACGTGAATGGTGACTGTCGAACCCACAGGAGTCGGACTGTGATGAGTGAGGGACACATTGACGCCGACGATGAGGCATTGGTCATCCAGAAACGGGAGCAACGCTTCGGCGGCTGCCTTTTCGCACAGTCCTAGCAGCACCGGGGTTGCCAAAACTGGGACTGGCGTAGGATTTCCCACGGCTTGGGCTGTCATGCTCTCTGTTACCTGAGCTGTTAAGTCATGGGTCAGGTTCTCGGGGATGTTGTCTAATGAACAGGTCATTTGCTTAACGCCTCGCTGGGCACAGAGCCCAAGTATAATGGAGAGAGATGGACAATGGCATTGTATGCCCGGGTGACGAGTTCGGCCTTGCCGACGATAGGATTGGTTCGTTCAAAGATGACACCGACAGTAAACCCATGACTTTTGACTTCTGTATGACGAATGATCTCTTGCATTTTTTCAGCCGTGATATGTTCTATAGGAAACGGGTCGACGCCGTGGTCGTCTTTATACCAATAAATTGTCGACGGATCGGATAGTTGGAAGGCGTCTCGACCACGACTTTTAAGATATTGTAACAGAATGGGTTTGTCGTCTTCGCCTTCGCGCTTGACGACAAAGCGGACAAACACATAATCTAAGGTAATGCCGACTTCAAAATGGGCAAACCGTTTATAACCGCGTTCATTGCGCGAAAACGAGACCCAGGTATCATCTGGCGGATTCACCCGTCGTCTCGCATGAGACGCTGTATGAGGATATATAGGATGGTGCAGGAGTTCTGACAATTTGGGCGCTAAATCGTCTCCAATCATGGCGAGTTTAGGACGGATGCGGGTTCGAACAGCGCTCATACGGTCGTGAAATTCGGGAATGAGAAAAATATTAAAATCATCTTGAGTAAATCCTGTGAATTGATACATGTTGGATCCTTTCTACAATTTTAGATTGTATAGGGTAATGGTAGCACAGCTTGATCGCTCGGCCAAATGACAGTGGCAGGGCAGATGACACAAAATTCGAGATATCCTGCCAGGATGTGACATTCTAAGGGGAAGGATTATCGCGGTAAGATGGCGAATTAGCAAGGTTGAGGAGGATCAGTGTGGAATCATGGCATGAAATTGCATGGCAAAAATGGCAGGATGACATGACGAGCGGATTACCCGAAAATGTTCGTCACGCGTTGGAGGAAATGGATGGATCCTCTAGGGCCAAGTGGATAGCGCGCCTCCGGCACAATATCACTCCCTGTGCCAAGATTATGGCGCAATATCTGAAAACTGGTGACAAGCCATGGGTGATTGCTCCCGGATTACAATGGGATATTGTGGAAACCGCTCACATGGTGTTTATCGCCTATCCCGAATATTTGGGGGAAGATCCCTTAGCCATGGCGGCTATTGGTTTATTATGGGCATCGTCAGACGTTACGCGGATTGAGGCTATTGTCAAAAAACTGGGCCCGACGGCCTTGTATGCATGCTATGAAGGACAGTTGCCGTCGTCGTTGCATACGCTCTTCGGCGTATTATGGCAAAATTACATCCAGAATTTTGGACTTGATGAAATCCGATCTGAGGTGCGACAATTTTTTTCGCAGGTTACCGTGACGGAGACGCCCTTTGTTACGATTTCGTTGGGGTCAATGCCCGCGTACGCCATGTATTTAGAGGAACTTACCTATGGCGTCGTGCCACATGAAACCTCCGGTGAGAGTCCCAAAGATGTCCCGGCGGTCTTGACGGCTCTTCATTATGTCCCGGCTGCTGAGCGCCCAGGAGCGGCCCTTTTAGCCTTTAAGGCCATTGAGGGACGGATTTTAACCGACCAATGGCAACGAGCGGCGCTAATGGAAAAACGAGATGGGGTGGACCGATGGTAATTGGGGAACAAGTATTAAAAGAGCGTATGGAAAAATCTTTACCGGAACGTCTTATTGTTACCCCCCTTTTGAGTCCTGAGCAGATCAAGGGAGGATCGGTGGACGTTCGTTTAGGGACGGAATTCATTTTGATGAAACGATCGGCACGGGGGCCTATTGACCCGATGAATATGGATACAGGATCTTCGGGCGATTATCAGGAACGAGTGCATGTAGATGTCGGCGACAAAATGATTTTGCACCCTAACCAGTTAGTCTTGGGGGTGACCTTAGAGTTTATCCAGGTGCCAGCGGATTTGATGGCCTATGTGATTGGACGGTCATCGTGGGGACGGTTGGGCTTGATGGTAGCGACAGCGGTAATGGTTTCGCCAGGATACCGTGGCAGTTTGACTCTGGAATTAGCCAATTTGGCTGACACCCCGGTTTACTTATATCCAGGAACTCGGGTGGCTCAGCTCGTGTTTCACCAGGTGGAAGGCAGCCATGCCGCCTACGCTCAACAAGGCGGGAAATATACCGGGCCTGTTGGTCCCGAATTCTCCAAATTGTCACTGGATCAAGATTGGCGTGCTATTAAACTCATGGGTGCTGACAGGGTTAGGGCATGAGGGTCCTCAAAACACCAACTGCTGTTTGGATTACCTATATAGCCTTTAGCCTGGTCGAATTGTGGCTTGCCATCCATTTTCGAGAAAATGATGTAGGCGAATACCACCGTTACGCCCTTCTCGCTTTAACGCCACCGCTGTTGCACCATTGGCCCAAAGAGTACCCCGCGATGTCGCAATTTATTTTTTTGTTGCCCTTGCTTCTGCCGTTTTCCTACCGATTCAGTTTTGCGCTTCTGACATTGGTGGCGCTCGCTCTACTACTTAGTAAGGGCATGAAACGTTATGGCACACAATGGGGTATTAGAGTATTAGGGTATCTAAGCTTGGGTACAATTGGCCTCTTTTCCGAACGCTATGATATTTTTGCGGCGCTTTTTGGATTTTTGGCTATTGACCAAGCCTTACAAAAACACTGGTCTTGGGCCTGGACGTTTTCGGTTATTGGATTTTTGTTGAAATTGTTTCCTGCGGTTTTTTGGCCGGTATTTCTTATCGCGGAATGGCGAGAGACTCGCCGCATTCGGTGGGACAGGTTGGTTTTAAGCCTGTTAGCTGGTCTTGCTATGGTCGGCTTTCAAGCCTTGTTAGCTTCCCATCAAGCTTTTACCTCTTACCGGTACTTGTTAAATCGTCCTGTGGAAATTGGCTCGTTAGCAGCGAGTTTAACCGCTTTGTTATCGCACCCGCATCTGTTTTATGCCTTTGGTTCGGTCGATGTGAAAGCGCACGGTTTAGCGCATATCATAGGAGACACTCTAACCGTTGTTGGTATTATCAGCTGGTTAGCGGTGTTTTGGGCTCAGTGGCGGGGATCATTGGATATGGTAGAGGCAGCTATTTTAACATTGGGTATCTTGTTACTCACGACCAAGGTGTTTTCCGCCCAGTACCTCATTTGGTTAGCGCCCATAATAGCGCTGAAACCAGGGAATCTATCCTTTGTCTTAGCTTATCTTCTCACCTCATTGGGCTATCCGGTAGGCTACGCGATCCCGGGATTGTTTCCTTGGGTCATTTATATTTTTGCGGCACGCAATTTATTGCTGACATCAGGATTTGTTCTATTTGTCTGGAGACAAATACATTTTGTTTCATCAACTATGCTTAAGCAAAGTCTTACCCGATAACGTAGAGAAAAGTTCTGATTATGGTATGGGCAGATTTTCTACAGGAACATTTTGGACAGGAATGCTAAATGAATAATAAGAAGGAATAATGCCAAGTGTCGAGGCAATGACGTGATAGTGGCATAGTGGGTTGTGATGGGCCTGTGACCCATGTCCAGCGAAACAAATCTCCATCACCACACATTCTTGTTGACAACGCCATAACTCCAATGCGTGAAATGGTTTGTGCATTGGAGGTTTGTGAAAACCGAGCCAGGCTTCAATGTCATGGAAAGATTGTTAATTCTAGCCTGCGGATTTTTTGAACTGAGTATGCTGCTCGACTGCACGGTGCCATAAAGAAAGTCTCAGCAATTGTGCATAAGTGATTAAGATGACCAGGAGAATCGCTCCCGTATTGGGGTCGGTGCCCATGCCGCCTAAAACGCCAAAATCTTGCCCGAACCACCAGGTACTAAAGGTGATCAAGAGACTTAGCCACCAGGTCAATTGTGAGCTTGGCGCAAATGTCCATAGGAAGCCGAGTAGGGAGAATGTGAGAGTAAGTGTTATATTCCACAACAAGGGGTATTGTGCCAAGGAGTGAACCCATATGTAAAGAGGTAAGGAAAAGAGATGAGGTTGGGGCATTTCCGCCATGCTAAGAATATAAGACGACAACATCCCGCGGTTCCACCAACCAGAGGAGGGAAGTGCTTGCAACAGGGCAACAAAAAACCAAAGGCCAGCCATGAACCGTTGCAGCATCTTAATGGGCCGCGGGGAATGCCAAAATTGCTCCGGAGCCAATAAAAAGATGGCGGCGAGCACATAGAGTAATACGGAACCAGGTGCGCCTTCCAGTATGCTGCCACCCACAAAAATGCCACCCAAGGCCTCGCCGCCAACCCATACGGCAGTGCCCCAAAACACCGAGATCCACAAACCAATCCGACGATATGGACCATGTCCACCAAGTAAAATGGCGAGCCCAATGCCGATTTGTAGCCATGTCGCCAACTCATTCCACAAGACGGGATTAAACGACCACAAGGTCATGGACCATTTGATCACGATATTGAGAGGCCATGGCTGTCCGCTAATTAAAGGGGCTAATACGCCACCAAGGAAGCGCGTAATCATCGACGGCTGGGCCTGCAAAAAGCCATCTAACAGCCATAACGAGCCTAATGCACGTGCTAGCCATTCATAGGCAGGAGGAAACGTGTTTTTCTGAGGCAATGGGGAAAGGAGTTGTCGTTTTCGTGTGAGCCATATGATGGTCACGATGATGAAAACTACGGCGGCAATGATTAAAAAAAGAGTGTAAAATGTCGCTTGCTCATGGCTCGGTGGCAGAAAAGATCCCATCTTGGACCCACCTCCGCGATTAGGCATGATTTAGATTCCCATTACCAAAAATCTATGATGACATGAAAAAGTTCGCGTAGTACTATATTTCACAGGTTAATTCAATGTTTATGGCCACGGTAGCATACTTATCATCTTAAGGACATGGTGAATTATCACTAGTAATGTTGATGACAATAGTTAAAGAATTAAAACAATAAAAAGTTGTGCAGGTAAAATAACCGTTCCGAAATATCCGGAACGGTAAGAGAAGGCTTAAGCGCTATTACGCCTCCAAATTATTGATAACACTGTCAACCATATCTTCCATGTGCTCCTCACGATCTTGGCGTTCATCAATGGTGATGGTTGTGACCACACGTTCACAGCCGAGATCAAAAGGTGCATCATGCATAGCTCGGGCTACGGACATTATTGACGGTAGAGGACCTTCCAAAATGGTTGAAGTCGGCGTTAAGACCGCTTCAACATCTTCATTATTTTCAGCGATACGAAAGCATTGGCGAATATAAGAAGAGACACTGGCATCATCGGTCCCGACCGGCCAAACCTTTATTTCCGCAATAGCCATAGGACAATACCTCCTTAATATCACGTTTTTGTTGGTGATTTCTGCTGTTCTGGTCTGTTTTGTTATCCAGGAGCAGATTCACGATAGGGACAAGAGATCAGAAATTACCTTGCCCTGATCAAAGGTTTTCAACGCAGGGAAATGTTGGTGCCTAGGGATTTAGGTATGGTAGTTATTGACCCTGATCATACTACCTATAACAAGGACAATAAGCCCAGAACAAGGAGGGACCAAGATGGAACAAGATAAGTCATATCATTCAGAGCATGGGAATCAGAACCAAGGGCACCAAAATGAGGAGAAAGATCAAACTCACAAAGAATCTTCTCATCAATCCTCACAAACTCAAGACCGATATGCTACCGAATCGGTGAATTCGCTCAATGAAGCTATTCGCAAAGAACTGGGATATTTAGATATCGTGATTGCGACACCGTTCCGTGCTGTTCGCCGCACGATGGGAGCAGGATCTTCCCCTTGGGCAAAAAGTCTCGATGAACTGACATGGGCTCTTGAGGGCATGGCCCGGGTTCCGGTAAAAATGTTGCAATCAGCTTTCGGAGAAAATTTTTCTCAAAAAGGTCGTTAACAATTTTTGAAGTGGTCTAGCCTCCGTTATCCCCGCGTAGAGGTGTAAGGACACGACGTGGACGGTATGGATCTTACGTCTGTCTATGCCGGGGAGGGACAGACATGGGCAAAAAATTGGGAATGACCCATGACCTGTGGTGGTTAACTCTCTCCATGGGGTTGTGGGGATTAGGCTTTGGATTATATGGGATTCTATGGCCATTATATATCGAGAAATTGGGAGGCAATGCCGTTTCGGTTGGCATCATGTCGACAATAGCCGGGATTGCCACGGCGCTCGTCGTGTTTCCAGGCGGATATTTGGCCGACCGCATCGATCGCCGGACAATTGTTTTGTGGGGTTGGATTTTGGGGGTGCCCGTGCCTTTTTTATTTGCGTGGGCGCCGTCATGGCAATGGCTTATACCCGGCGTCTTATTGTATTTTGGATCGGCGTTTTCGACACCCGCTTTGCAAGCCGTGGTAGTCGAAGAAGCACAAACCGACCACCTATCCACAGCATACAATATCGTGATGAGTGTCTTTGGCGCGGGAATGGTTGTCGGACCGCCTATTGGTGCCTATTTGGCCACGCATTGGTCATACCAGACGGTTTTTATTCTTAGCGGTTTCTTATATTTCCTTTCAACTTTGGCGATCGTACCCGTTAAGAGCCATCCGCCTCAAAAATCCTTCAAGCCCCAGCGACCCAGATGGACTCCCAAAGGGCGTCCCCGACTTTTTCAATGGATGATGTTTGCCGCGGGATTGGCGATTGTTCAAGGCATGGCTTTTCCCTATGTGGTACCGTTTTGGAAATCAGTGAGTCATTTTTCCTTGCAGACTATTGGCTATTTAGGAAGCGTGGGCATTTTGTGCGGAACTTTAACGGGACCAATCTGGGGAAAAATCGGTGAAAAATATGGGATTACCAACACTATTGGATGGGGACTCGGGTTGGTGACTTTAGGTTGGCTCGCCATTTTATGGTCCCCCACGAGTGTGACCTGGGCCTTCATCTCCGGAATTTTTCGGGGAACTGGCGAATCCGCACGGGGTTTGCAAGGGGTGGCTGTCGGAAGGGTCGTGCGGCGTGAAGAAGCGGGAACGGCTTATGGCCTGTTTAATTTGGTGACAGAAAGTGCGGGAGCCTTGGCTCCCTTACCTGGCGGGCTTCTTTATACGCATTGGCCTTATGCACCATTAATCTTGGCCACATTCTTGACCGGATTAATTGCATGGTGGCTTGTTAATGGATTACCAGGACGTCCTTTACCTCCACCTCCTGTGACAGAGTCTTAAGCGTGGTACACTAGAAGAAGATACCATTTGACGCAGATCGTGAAGGCATGTGCACAAGGGAAGGAGAGATTGAAAATGCTCAAACGGCTTTTGGCTCTCTTCTTAGTTGTCCCGTTAGTGGAATTATTTTTGTTATTTCTCATTGCCCATTACCTTGGCTGGGGTTGGACCATTGGCATTACTTTGGTGTCATCGCTGTTAGGGGCGTACTTGGCCAAAATTAGCGGCAAACAGTGGTGGGAAACCGTCAAACGAGAATGGGCGTCTGAAGGTTTCCCTGTTCACCGGTTAGGAGAAGGGGCATTGCTGTTAATTTCCATGGCATTTATGATTACTCCGGGACCCCTAACCGGTATTATAGGCTTGTTATTTATGATTCCGAAAATTCGTTTGGGCGCGGCCAGACTCATCGCCCGCTGGGTGTCCAACCGTTTCATAGAACGGCTCTGGCGTTAAGATGCTTGTTTGGAGTGGGTAAAATTTTGCCGCATAAAAGGGAATTGCGAACCGAGTAAGGTCCAAATGAGCAGGGCAAAGGGCAAGATCATTCCGGGATCGGTCCCTGTCCCACTAAATAGCGTACCAAAAGCTTGAGGAATAGCCCAAATAAAGAATAGCCATGCACCCGTTAATATCCATGTCCACCGGGATTGCGGCCGGAACAAACTTAAGAGCGCCAATGTTAACAAGATGGCGCTGTAGATGGCATTTTCCAGCACGGGATGTAATTGACTGGTAATAACCATCGCATTTATGGCCATTTGGAGAATAGTGGGTTCATTACCGTTCATGGTGATGTCACCAAATTGGGCTGCGAGTCCCTGCGGAGTCCAAAAACCTGATGAAGGGAGCACTTCCCAAATGAAAGTGATAAACCAAAAGATGGCTAACCCGTAACGCGCCAGATTATAAACATGTTCTTCGGTCCACCAATCCTTACGAAGTAACAATAAAATGGCGGCCATGGCATAAAAAGGAATAGACCCTGGAGATCCTTGAACAAAACTTGGCGAACCAGATACCAATCCTCCTAAACCTTCGGCAAAAATCCAGACGACTACACCCCACAATAAGGATACCCACAGTCCCAGTCTTCCTGCTCGGCTATCGGGGCCTTTGAGAATGAGAATGCCAATGAGGGCTTCGATGATAAATAATAAGACATTGGATAACATGCCTAATGAAATCCAAAGACGGGCTCCTTCTGTCATGATGTGAAACAGCCACGGAGGTTGGGAATCTGTGGCAGCAGGAGCTAGGACGTTAGCTATGAGCAGCGCGTGAAACATATCAGGCTGGATTTTCAATAGGGCATCAAAAATCCATAGAATTCCGAGTCCATAAGTTAACGCGCGTCTGCGGTCAAATGGCATTGTCATAGATAATCCTCCTACACTCTTGAACGAATGAAATGTGAACCATCATGAATGTTGGGCCAAGGCTCTAGCATATTGCACAATGAGTGCCGTGTATGACGTGCTTAAGGACTTATCGGCCGATCCGCCGACTAACCACCGTTCATGACCGTGAGGGCCGATAAAATAGATATAGCTGGCATGGTTGACGCTTTTTTGTTTGGGTAAGCGCTGGACCCAAATATAATACTTCCGCCACAAAGCTTCTAACTCCGGTGTCGTCCCGGTTACGAAATACCAGTTTTTCATGGTGGTTAGACCATGTTCTTGATCAAATTTTTGCAAGGACTGGATGGATTCCCAATACGGATCGACGTTGAAACCCACAAATACAACATGATTTGAGAGAGAGCCTAATTGCTGATTAGCTGCCACAATTTCTCCTGCTAACACCGGACATACTGTGGTGCAGGTGGGATCCATCGGAGTAAGGACCACAACTTTTCCGCGAAATTGGCTTAAACGAATTATTTGTCCGTTTTGATCGGGCAGCGCGAAATTGGGAGCTATTTTTCCTTGTAATGGCGTTAAGATCCCCGCGTTAGCCGCTTTTTTAGCCTTCTGCGAGGGTTTTAGCGACGTGAGTTGTACATTGGCGTGTGTGGCAGGACGAGGGGGTGTCCTTCTCATTCCCCACCACAATCCTGCCGAGAGCGCCAAGAGCGATCCCGCAACAGCTATCCATTACGTGAGTTTTTTATTCGCTGTGTTGTGATTCGCACCATCTGTCGGTGTTTGCATTCTCTTCACGTCCCTAAAGTCGTTGTGATGCTATCCAGGATCAACCCGGTCTTTGACCGGGTTTTCTCTCATAGCCTGCTTGACATAGATTCCGTCCACAATTCTTCTCTAAGTCTATTGTACCCAAACCGTTTCGGTAAGGCAAAAATGAAGAAATTCTCTGAGGTAAAAAGAGGAATTTTGTCGAATTAGAGAGAAAGCAAACTTTCGGGGATGTTCTAGGATATTGCAGACACAGAGAAAACAAACAATCCCAAGATTTTTAGGAAGAACAACGCATTTTAAGATATCTTGATGTTCTTCTCGCAAGGGAATCGGAAGGAGGGATGATGATGAGTGATGAACCCTTATCACAAGAAGAAATTGACAAGTTGCTTCAGGCTGTCTTGTCTAAGGAAAATGAAAAATCGCCGGAAACAGAAGAGAAGGAATCCGTGCCGGAAGAGCACCTTGCCACGGAACCAACAGTTCCTGAAACACCTGTGGCACCTACTCCTGCTCAAGGAACGCATGACAGCTTCGATACAGTAAAGGTGCCTGCCCAAATTCTTGAGAAATGGGCACCACTGGGTTCACTGCAATTACGATTTACGGCCGAAATTGGGACAGCCCCATTAAAGGTTGGGGATATTATGCAGATTGGCATTGGTTCCCGGGTACCGCTTAAGACACGGTGGATGGAGCCTTTAGTGTTAAAACTGAATGGCAAAACGGTCGGGTATGGACGGGTTGTTCTGGTTGGCAATAAGTTTGGCGTTCAGGTGACGAAGTGGGGACGCCTGACTCACTAAAAGGCGGAGATTTGATGGACGAGTATCAATGGACGGTTATTGTCAATACTTGGGCTTATGACGAGACCCAAATCGAAGAGACAAGTGCTCCCTTTATTGGGTGGGCGAATCGGATTGTGTTCGTGGAATTAGGGCCATGGCATCGTCAACTTGACCTTTCGCTTTGGAGTGAAGGAGTTGAAATTGTCCAGGACTGGCCAGGATCTTTTCGTTTGCAATATGACCAGATTTTACGGCGAGAACAAGATTTAGACACGGACATGATTCTTTTCCTGGAAGGAAATGAAATCATTCGCCGTATGGATCTTCATGATTTGAATCATTACACCAGTAAACATGTGGCGGCTTACCGGCTGCCCGTCCTGCGTTCAGGAAGCGATGAATCAAAAAAAGAACTTCGCATATTAAGACTCTCGCGTTGGCATGGGTTTCACGGGGTTTATAAAGCCGATCCTTATCCCGAACTCACCGCTTTCAGTGAACCTATCCTTGAGGGCGAAATACCTATTGTGAGAACAGGCGAGGGTATAAAGCATGGTCCTAGGCTTGAAGGGATTATGCGTGAAGCTAAAGATATCGATTTGTTGGTAAGAGCCCGGTGGCTTCTTGACACACGGGAATTCCAGACCGCTTTACGATTACTGAAAAAGGACGGGACGAAAAGTCTTTATAACAATGAAAAAAGCCTTCTTGTACGTACAATGATGGCCGAGGCACTTATGGGCTTAAAGAAACCGCAGGAGGCATTACAAGTACTGGCGTCTTTGATGGCCCGTTTTCCGAATGCCGACAGATCTTATCTCATGGGACGCGTGCTCTATGCATTGGACCGGTTTGACGAAGCGTCGACCTATTTTTATCAAGCCGGCACAGGAGCTTACGGGTTACGAGAATCCCAGGAACCTGGTGCTGATGGGTACCGGGCCTTGTTATGGGCGGCCCAATCACTGCATCTTGCTAAACGGCCCAAAGATAGTTTTATGATGGTGACTCGTCTGTTAGAAGATTTCCCATTTTTTCGTGAGGGCTGGAAATTTTTCTTTGCCTTACTCGGCGACGCCAAGCCGGAGGAATTATATGAGTTAATGACGCAAATTGTTTCCCCGCAAACGGTCCATGAAGTGTTTGAACGGATGGGAGAGACCGAAGGGCCAGAGCAAGCGTTTCAACAATGGCTGTTTCGGTGAAAACATGTCTCGCTCGTAAATTGTTGTCAGCAAAAGAAGGAATTGGAAAGAGACTGTCGAAACGTGCATGACAAAGAGAATGGAAGGGGGGGTGACATTGGTTAATAAAACGCTGGCCTTTTTCCAAAATGGTCAAGTCGTTCCGTTGACCACACCCATTTTTCAAGGGCCTAAGACGAGGCGCCGCGGACGAAGACGTGAACAAGACCGTTATTTTCCCAGTGGTGAATTAATTCCAACCCGTGAAGAATTGATTCAATATATTCTTAACCATGTCCTCTACCAAATCGATCCGGTGTTAGGGGAACCCATTTTTTGCAAGCACATTATCAAACCTAACCGGGAACGGAATCGGGAAAGTATGTATCACGTTGTCCTCGGACCGCCATCATGGACCGGGGTCTGGGAAGTTATTGGCAATCGCCGGATGTTTGACATTCATGCCGAATATGTCCCCGAAGAACGAACATGGCTTCCCCAGATTACGGTGTCGCCGGGAAATTTTATCGGGGTCGATAATTTGAATGGTATTGAGCTGGATCCCATTTGTTTACGGCGCGAGATTATTCGCCGGAAATTTGTAACGGCCGACGAATATGACTGGTTTGCCAGTCCCTATGCTTCGATACGGCGCATGGCGATCGCAAAGGCTCAACGCGGTATTTGGATGTAAAACAGGATGGAATAGACCACGAATGAACCCAAGGAGGAGCTATGCGTTTAGATGTCACGGCCATAGGCGGCATTATTTTCGGAGTGCTGGCGCTCGTTACCGGATTTGTCTTGGAAGGCGGGCGCGCTGGGGCTTTGCTCCAAGGGACCGCAGCACTGATTGTGTTTGGAGGCACAATCGGTGCCACTGCCGTGTCCTTCTCCGTCGATGAATTGAAAAAAGTCCCGACATTATTTCGTATGGGATTGACGCGAAAAAAATTTGATCCCATTGTCCTGATTGACCAATTGGCCAGGTATGCAGACATTGCCAGGCGTCAACAACCTTTGGCATTAGAGCCTGAGATTGAATTAACCCATGATGAGTTTTTGAGTAAAGGCTTACAACTCATCGTGGATAACGCGGACCCGACCTTAATGCGGCAAATGCTGGAATCTGATATTTATGCCCGCTATTCCCAACAGAAAATGGGAGCGAGTATTTTTGAGCAAGCGGGCGGATATGCTCCCACGATGGGCATTGTGGGTACGATTATGGGATTAGTCCATGTGTTAGGGGAATTATCAGGTAATCCCAACGACTTGGCTTCAGCTATTGGTCTAGCGTTTATTGCCACGCTTTATGGCGTCTCGAGTGCCAATTTATTGTGGCTTCCCATGGCTACGAATCTTAAGAATAAGGCCAAACACGATCTGTTGATGCGGCAAATTAGTCTTGAAGGCCTGTTAGCCATCAGTCAAGGCATGGCTCCTAGCTTGCTAAAAGACAAACTCATGACGATTATTCGTCCATCGGGATCCCCTGCAGCCCAGGATAGTTCGGCTCATGCTGAGGGTGACAGCGAGGCAAAATCGGGAGCACAGGAGGCATCATGAACGAAATCTGGGAAAAGGAGACAGAAAACGAAGACGGTGGCAATGAAAATGCCGGGATGATGCGATGGCTCATTACCTATGCCGACTTAATTACGTTGTTGCTGGCCTTTTTCATTGTGCTTTATGCCATGAACCGGACCGAACAGGTCAAGTTTTCCTTGGTGTCTCAAGCGTTGGCAAACCAGTTTGACTCCAAAAGCATTATTGGCAAATCGCCCGGTCCTTCCATTATTAATGGATTATCGGGGACGCATGCCGAACTTGCGAGTTTAAACCGGCTAGAAGATGAATTGCAGCAGAAAATCAATCAGGCCCACTTAAGTTCATCCGTATCTGTGACCAGCAATGAGCGGGGAGTGGAAGTGAGCTTGAATGCCTCGCTGCTCTTTGCGCCTGGATCGGCTAAAGTTTCACCCCAAGCGGCGTCGTTATTATTGCAGTTGGGAAATATCCTAAAAACTGTGCCCAATGATATTGAGGTTGCCGGCTATACCGATTCGACCCCTATTCGCACGGTCAAGTATCCCAGCAACTGGCAATTGTCGGCAGCGCGGGCGGCAAATGTCGTCTATATTTTGGCGCATGTGCCGGGTATTAATCCTAGTCGCCTATCGATCGCGGCTTTTGGTCATTACCACCCTATTGCGACCAATAAGACGCCTCAGGGGCGCCAACTTAATCGCCGAGTGAATATCTTAATTCTTCGCTCGACGGTTGGCCAAGTGGCGATTGGCAATGGTCCCTAAATGTTAAACATCTTGACCCTTCAAATTTAAAGTCTTTCAGACTTCTTGGAGCATGACACAGGAAAAGATTGTGTTATTGTCATTCGGTTATGGTTACTGAGGTAAGGAGATGACATCATGGGATTATTTGACACTACCGCATCACAAAGTATTATCACGACCTTAAATTTGTCTCAAAAAGCCGAAACCATCATTGCCAATAACTTGGCGAATTATGACACCCCAGGATACAAAAGTGAGAGCTTGTCTTTTCAGCATCAGTTAGCGGCCGCTATCGCCCAAGGTCCAGCAGCCATTGCCCAGGTGAAAGGCCAGGTGGTGGTCAACACCATGTCCTTACAGCCCGATTTGAACAGTGTCTCCATGACGCAACAAACCACGGACTTGGCTAAGACGCAACTGTTGTACCAAACCGCGGTGCAAGCATTTAATTATAAAACCACAGAAATCAAAATTGTTAGCGAAGGAAGGGCGTTATAAGTCATGTTTGATGCCTTGAATATTACCGCCTCAGCTCTTAGTGCCGAATCCTTACGTTTAGATCTCGTGGCCAATAACTTAGCCAATGCGACTACGACCAAAACGGTGACGGGCTTCCCGTATCAAAGTGAATCGGCGGTGTTGGCACAAATCCCGGCACCATCAAATGGGCCTTACCGTGGCATTGGCCAAGGTGTGGTGGTCAAAGCCATTTTAGCCAGCCAAGCGCCCTTTCCCAAAGTTTATGATCCCACCAGTCCCTTGGCGAATGCACAAGGCTATGTTTTGGAATCGAATGTCAACTTATCGACACAAATGGTGGATATGGCCGAAGCATCCCAAGCCTATCAAGCGAATGCGAATGCCTTTTCGGCCGACAAAAACATGATCTTAAAAGCCTTAACGTTGGGAGCGTAGATTTGATATGAATCCTGTGGGATTAACCTTAACCAATCTGGCTAATTTAAATCCTTCTGGGTCATCTTTAGGTGGCCATGGTGCTGGTTCCACGACGTTTGGGGCGCTATTAAAAGGAGCGATTAACCAATTAGAATCGACTCAAGCCCAGGCCAATCAGCAAATTACCGGAGCCATGACCGGCCAAGTGACCATTACCGGAGCCATGGTGGCGATTGCCGAAGCGCAAAGCACATTAGATGTGGCAACATCTATCCGGAACAACGTGGTGCAAGCCTATCAAACCATCATGAATATGTCTGTGGGATAAGATTAGGGGCGGACAATGAATCAACGAGTCAAACAATATAGTCAACAGGCTCTTCAGTGGTGGCAACAAAAGACCCTGACCCAGCGCCTGCGCCTTGGTGTCGTCGCGGCGTTGGTCTTCAGTGTGCTGTTAGTGGCTGTGCACCTGGTAACCAGTCCCGATTGGCAGCCCTTATATACCAATTTAAGTCCTCGCAGTGCAGGACAAATCACAACGCAATTGACGCAGATGAAAATTCCCTATCAGCTCGCTGACCAAGGACGGACGGTGCTGGTGCCCAAAAAAGATGTAGACCAGGTACGGGTGGATCTAGCGGATTTGAATATCCCATCTAGCACGGTCGGTTTACCGCAGCCGCTAAATTTTAGCTTGGGAGAAACGAATCAGGAGATTACTCTGACGCAATTGGCGGATTTAGAAGCGACGCTGGCGCAAACCATTAATTCGATTAATGGCGTACACGATTCCCGTGTTCTCATTAATGAACCACCTCCGGCTCTATTTGGCGAAAGCACAGCGAGTCCCACGGCGTCGGTCTTTTTAGATTTGAATCCAGGTGCTTCATTGAGTCCTTCGCAAGTGCGGGGGATTATGAATTTGGTGGCGCACTCTGTGGCCGGTTTGTCGCCCAATCAAGTAACGGTGGTCGATCAACAAGGGACGTTGCTGTCGCAAAATGCCCTGAATAATCAACCGGGATCGCAAATCACGGGCACGAATCAAGCAGAACTGCAAGCCGAAGATCAGGTTGATAACCAGATTGCGCAAAATGTGACGTCCATGTTGGATCAAGTATTAGGACCGGGTGCCGCGGTCGTTAGGGTCAATGCCACGTTGAATTTTGACCAGTCGACGGTGAACTCGACTCAATATGGGAAAGCGGTTTTGTCTTCGCAGTCTGTTACGACCCAAAGTAGCTCGCAAGCGGCTGGTAACGCCACCCCGGCCGGGGCTGCAGGCAATACGCCAACATACCCGGTCACCACAGGGGCTTTGGGACCCTCAAAATCCCAAAGCAATTCCACCACGTCGCATTGGCTCGTCGATACCACAAACACCCATCAAGTGATTCCCTCAGGAAGCATTAGCCGAATGACCGTGGCGGTTGCCGTCGACAAGCCCCTCAGTGCCAGCCAGCGCACCGCGCTTAAAAATTTGGTGGCGTCAGCAGCGGGTATTAACCCCGCACGGGGAGATGTGGTGACGATTTTAGGCCAACCCTTCAACCGGTCGCAGGTGAATCAAGCCTTAAAACAAATGGCGCAGGCGCAAAAAGCTCAGCAAATTCGGCGCGATATTATGGAAGGAATTCTGGCCTTGTTAGGCATTGTCCTCGCAATCATTGTGTGGCGCGGATTGGCTAAGATTAGGCGACAAACTCCGGCTCCCAGTTTCGAACCGGCCTTGGCAAGCCCAGGGGGCCAATCGTTATCCGTGACCGATTTGCTCAATGAAATTCGCCAGGCCAAGGAACCTACTCTGGCGGAAACGGCCAAGAGTTACTTGCAAGACATGTTACAAAAAGATCCCGAAGGGGCAGCACGCTTAATCCGGGCTTGGATTCAGGAGGATGAATAAATTGCGGATGTCAGGTGCTCGCAAAGCCGCGGTGCTTTTGATGTCGATGGGAACTGAACAGGCCGCGACGCTTCTACGCTATCTCAGACGCTCGGAAGTGGAAGCAATTACCATGGAAATTGCCAATCTTAAGCGGGTGGATGCCCAAGTGGTCGATGAGGTTGTGACCGAATTCTATGAGATGTCCAAAGCCGAGAAGCAACTGGCAGAGGGCGGGATTGACATGGCCCGAGATATGCTGGAGCGGGCGTTTGATGGTCCGAGAGCCCAAGAAATTTTGCAGCGGTTAACGGGATTTTTGCAGCGGCGGCCCTTTGAAGTGTTGCGCAAGGCCGATCCCAGTCAAGTGATGACCTTAATGATGAATGAACATCCTCAAACCATTGCGGTGGTGTTAGCCTATATGGATCCTACGCAAGCCTCCCAGGTATTGTCGTCTTTGGATCCTGAATTACAAAGTGATGTGGCCCGGCGCATTGCCGTCATGGGCCGAGCTGCCCCGGAAGTGATCAAAGAGATTGAACAACTCATGGAGAAAAAACTAACCAATCTGGCTGCTGAGGAAATATCAGGTGCGGGAGGGATTAATGCGATTGTGCCGATTTTGAATAATACAGACCGCACCTCCGAGCGCTTGATTTTACAGCGCCTTGAAGAATTTGATCCGGAACTTGCTGATGAAATTCGAAACCGCATGTTTGTCTTTGAGAATATTGTGCAAATTGATGACCGGGCCATGCAAAAAGTGCTGCGGCGTGTCGATAACAAGACCTTAGCACTGGCCCTTAAAGGCACGCCGCCTGATGTCTCGCAAAAAGTTATGCGCAATCTGTCGCAAAAAGCTGCAGAGTTACTCAAGGAAGACATTGATGTCTTAGGACCCGTGCGGATTCGTGATGTGGAACAAGCCCAACGGGAAATTGTCAATGTCATTCGTCAGTTAGAAGATCAGGGAGAATTGGTCATTTCTCGGGGGGAGCGTGATGACTTTGTCGTCTAACGTGCTTAAAGCATGGACTGTGAAAAATGGAACTCAACCCATTCGACTTGATCCGCAAGATGATGGCAAAGGCCAAGTGCAAGTCGCTTTAACGGACGCAAAAGAAGCTGCCCTGAATATTGTGACCCGGGCCAAAGAAGAAGCTCAGGCCATTATTGAGGAAGCGGAAACTGAAGCCGATCAGATTCGAAAGCAAGCCCAGGCTCAAGGATATGAACAAGGCCGCCAACAGGGCGTGAAGGAAGGCAAGAATCAGGTGATGAATCAGTGGTCCGAGATGGCACAGCAGGTTCAGCAAGTATTGAATAAAATAGAACAGCTCAAGGGATTCACTAGGCTGTTGGAGCCGGAATTGGTACTGGCTCAAGCGGCGGCACTCGCCGCAAAATTTGTCGAAAATGAGGGATTAAATCATCCCGATTCGTTACGGACGTATTTGACTGACGTTATTGAGAGTTTGTCCGATCATCAAGTGACCCTGTTTTTATCGCCCGAATTTCACAATACTCTTGAACACCTGACCAAAAATTGGGGGGATTTGTGGTCGCAGGTCAAAGTGGCCGTTGACCGGTCCTTAGAGCATCTCGGGATGCGCATAGAGACAGGAGACGGCCAGGAATTTCTTGCGGGTCCCATTCACGCATTGAGCAAGATGCTCGATGAGGTGCTCTATGGAAGTGTGTGAAAAGATTAAACAATTTCCGGCGTCACACCTACTGGTGCCCATCGGACACATTACGGCCGTGCGGGGGCAAAGCCTTATTGCTCAAGGTGTCCGCATGGCGGTAGGGGAAGTCGGAAAAATTCAGCTCGCTGAATCCCAGACGGTTGATGTGGAATGCGTCGGATTTCTTGAAGATCAGCGGGTTTTATTGACGCCCTATCATGATGTCGTAGGCATAAGGCCAGGTCTTACCGTGATTGCCAAAGGACGGCCTTTCAGCATGGTCACGGGTCAAGAGGTGTTAGGACGCCTCCTTGACGGCATTGGCAAGCCTTTGGATGCTGGACCTATGCCGATTGGACCCCGGCGTCTTTTGATGACGACCCCGATATCGCCATTAAGCCGCCGCAAGGTCGAAAAAATTTTATGGACGGGAATTAAAGCCATTGATGGGCTTTTAACATTAGGCCAGGGACAACGCGTTGGCGTGTTTGCGGGGGCAGGCTTTGGGAAGACCACGTTATTACAAGAGATTTTAAATGGTACCGAAGCGGATATCGTGGTCGTCGGCTTAATCGGCGAACGGGGCAGGGAAGTCGCCGAATTCTTTCGACATCTCGGGCCTGAGGCCAAAAAACGGACGGTTATTATTGCGGCGACATCAGATATGCCGGCCATCATGCGGTTAAAAGCGGCCTGGTCAGCGACATTAATTGCGGAAGATTTTCGTGATCAGGGACATCAGGTGTTGCTGGTCATGGATTCCTTGACCCGTGTGGCGTTAGCTCAGCGGGAAATTGGAATGGAAACGGGAGAACTCCCATCGGCTCGGGGATATACCCCCTCGGTGCTGCATTTGTTGCCCCGATTGCTTGAACGGGCGGGCGCGACCGAAACGGGGTCGATTACAGGCATTTATACGGTGTTGGTTGATGGGGATGATCCTTATGAAGATCCCTTATCTGATATCCTTCGAGGATTATTAGATGGCCATATTATTTTGTCTCGGAAATTAGCCAATAGTGGTCATTTTCCAGCCATTGACGTGGTCTCCAGTCTCTCTCGTCTAATGCCCGACATCATCTCTGATAAGCACCTGCAAATGGCTCGATCCTTCAAAGAAATTGTCGCGCGGGTCAAAGAGGCGGAAGACTTATTGGATGTCGGGGCCTATACTCCGGGACGGGATGTGTTACTGGATAAAGCACTTCATCTCTACCCCAGAATTCAAGCATTTTTGGATCAAAAACGTGGGGAGCGTTGTTCACCGCCAGAGCTTTTTAGTCAGATGGAGAGCATTGATGAGACGATTACGCATTGGCAAGAGGAGAATCACGCCAATGAAGGAGAAGACGATGGCTAGTCAAAAGGTTTTACAAAAGTATTTAAGTAACGTCATGAAAACGATAAAGACAAAGACTCATGAGATAGACAGTTGGGAACAGAGATTGCAAGTTTTGCAAAGGACACGTACGGACCTCGAGCATGTACCGCTGAATATGGGCCAAGAAGTCATAAGCATCGCTGATTTGGAGGCCTATTATGCACATTACGCGATAATTCAGCGGCAAATTACTAGTTTACAAAAAGAGGAATTGCTTATCTTACAGCGAATTGAAAAATATCGGGAGGAAATTATCTCCTTACGCCAATCTCTGAAACAAGTTGAGCGCCTGATGGCCCGTCGGAAAGCTCGACAGATCGACCGACAAAATCGCCTGCAGGCCGAAGGGAATTTGGCACTAGGACTCTCCCACAAGCTCATAAGTAGGGAGGACTCTTTGCTCCGTGTCCCTTTTGGAGTCACATCAATCCGTATATCTCGTCGTGCGGCCCGGAAAATTGGTCAGCACGCGCGTCATTAGACGGGTACGCCAAGAAGTCTATTTGGATGCCTTAAAAGACCATGATATGGAATTGACGCCCTTACCGGGAACGACAATTGCCATACGCTGGCCTTATGACGATTTATTGTATGAACAACAAGGGGTCATCACGGAAGTCTTAGATCCCGTGCCAATCATTGTGGTGAAGTTGCAGGGACATTCGCAAGTCATTGAACAACGTGGCAGTTTGCGGGTCAAGGTGCAAGTCCCATTGGAGTATGGGTTGGTTCGTCCTGATTCCGAAATCCTCATGACCACAACTTTTGACCTCTCGGCAACGGGTTTGCGTTTTCCCAGTGCCGTTGAGCTGTGGCGGGGATTACATTTGAAGATGCGATTGCGGCTTGGAACTCATGAAGTCATTCTTTTGTCCCAAGTCACGCGGGTTGCACCGAAGCCGCGTGAAATTCGGGGGAAAAAAACGTGGGAGAGTGCTGTGACCTTTATTCAAGTAAAGCCTAAAGATCGGGTTTTGATTGAGCAGTTTGTCAGAGGACAACATCACCGGCACCAAACGCGACGGGATTAAGGTTGATGAGATTCACGACAAGGAGGTGAATACGATATGCTACCCATCCACATGTCAGCAATGAGCATGACACCGAGCGAAAAAAATGCAGATTCACGGAGAAAATCTCGTCCCCATCAGTCGTCATTCTCCCAGGTTGTTGCGCACAAGCTGACCAGAACAAAACAGCCGCGTATCCTACGCTTAAGCGGATCATTCAAGAAGGTTGTGACGAGCAAAAAAGATTTGAAAGTTGCCGCGGGCGCTTTAAAACGCAAAAGAAGCCAAGCACATCACCAGTTTGTGCCTACTCAAGCAGATTTGCATCGCACTGACCGTCTTCATACGACACTTTCAAAAGGAAATCCGAAAGATCGTCACCGCCACAAACGGCATCTTTCGTCTCATGCGGGAATCGCGGGTGTCATTACGGCAGCCGCATTCATAGAGCCTATCTCGATGGGAAGTCAATTACAAAAAAGTGGGGACGTGAAAAAACTCCAGCAATCCTTGAGGGTGTCGAAGAGGAATACCAGACTCAGTGGGGTAATGAGTCAAAGCACGAAAAAATTGGGGCATGCAGTTCCTCCCTTTACCTCGTTGCGTTCCGCGATGAATACGCATGCGATGACCTATTCAGAAAAGGCCGACGCCCGGGGGCGTCAATCGGAGATTGCGGCTATAAACCCGTCCCATAAACTGGTGTTTGCCCGTGAATTCAAGATGAAGACGGTGAAGTCCCGATTATCGTCCGCACGGAAGACTGCATTAGGGATTTCATCAGGATTGAGAAGCAAGGCAACAAAATCTTTGGGAGGCAATCAAAAACAGAGAATTTCCTCTCACGGAATTGACGGCCTGATGAACGTCATGCAGGCCAATTCCTTTGCAGCCCTCTCCAAAACCGGCGAAATATCTCCAGGAAACACCTCGCCCGTACAAAATGTATTAGCTCACGCGGTTCACCGGGGAATATTGCAAAAACACCCAGGCGGTTGGGTCATCAAACCCATCCACTGGAAATCTCCGGGGGCTATGCCTGTGAGTCAATGGACCCTGACGGCACCAAAGCAATCCGGACCTTTAATTCTCACGCTCATCCACATGCAAAATAGTTGGAAGGTTCATTTGGAGGTGAGTTCTTTAGGACTGGCTGGGGCCTTGGCGGAAAATTTGGGACAAGTGCAAAACATGACCGCGGCGTCACTTCCGGTCTCTCAAGTCTCGATATTTTTAGGTATGGGACAGCATGCCATGGGTCAAGGAAATTCTTCGGGGAATAGTGGCTCCTTTGGACGTCCTCAAGATCCGTCCCCGCCTTCGAGGCCGTGGCGTCATTCTCCGTTATCGTCCCCTGTTCTTGGACGGCCACTGCTTTCGGCCAATACCGTGGTGGATTATCAGGCGTAGTTCTAGACAATGTGACAAAGATCATCAACGATCGCAGAGTTTTAGTGAGAAAGGATGGCAAAGAACGAATGAGTACACCGTTAACCAACTTATTAAGTTCGGGAACGAATTCTGGCTTGGCATCACAGGCGACGTCAACGACTCCGGGAGGAAATTTAGGGGAGTCGGCGTTTCTCACCCTGTTAGCGGCAGAATTGCAGTATCAGAATCCTTTGCAACCCATGGATAACACACAATTCGTAGCGCAATTGGCACAGTTTTCTAGCCTTGCTGCGGTAACCAAACAATCGACGACACTGAACGACATTCTCTCCACCCTCCAGCAACAAAATCCGGTGGTGCAATTGTCGCAACTGATTGGCAAGACGGTGAGTACCCAACAGGGAAGCGGTGTGGTGACAGCGGTGTCACAACAAGGACAAAATTTGTTGGTGGACGTTAAAGGGCTCGGCAGTGTACCGGTTAGTGACATTACCCAGGTGCAAGCATAATGTCGGACTCACCTCATCCAATTGGTTCATCACACGGTATTCCAGGTATCACCGAGACTTCCCGGAGGCCAGCTGTTTCAGAAAAGCCTAGTCGATTTGACACGCTGTTGCAGCAAAAACTGATAGTCAGCCAGCATGCTCAAGACCGGATGCAGACCCGGGATATTCATCTTAGTGCTAGGGATGCGAATCAACTCAGCCAAGCCATTGACGAGGTGAACAAAAAAGGATCACGGCAGGCCGCTATTATCATGGGATCTCACATCTTTATTGTGGCGCCGCCGTCACGAACGATTATTACGAGTCTTGAATCTCCTGAAAATGGCATGAAAGTCATTACGCAAGTGGACGCGGTGGTTTATGTAAGCCGGACCTCGGATATAGCGAATAGCGCAAGGCATTTAAATTTAGAGGAAGCTTCGAGTACTCGACAGACTGCGAGTACTCCCACCCCGTTGCACTGGAGTTTGTTGTCTATGCCAAACGCCGAAGAGTGATCCTTTCTCTCTTGGGGGATCAGCGTGCAATCAAATTTGGAAATAGGAGGAAGATTTTATGTCCGGAACACTCTATGCGGCTATATCAGGACTTAATGCCGAACAAGCGCTTTTGGGTGTTGTGTCCCAAAATATCGCGAACGTTAACACTACAGGGTATAAGAGCAGCAACATGAGTTTTGCCCAGACTATGGAACAAACGTTATCGGGAGGAACAAGTCCCACGGCAACTCTAGGAGGAACTAATCCCGAACAATTGTCTGCAGGCGCCGCCGTAGGTATTGGGGCTGTGGATGTCAACATGAGTCAAGGAAGTCTTCAAACGACGGGCATCAAAACCAATATGGCGATTTCTGGGCATGGATTTTTTGTGATTAAAACGCCCACGGGCTATGCGTATAGCCGGAGTGGCGATTTTACTTTAGATGCGCAAGGGCAACTGGTTAATCCACAAGGCTATTTTGTGATGGGGTGGACCGCACAAAATGGGAAGTTGACAGGAGAAACGGCTGGAAACATCGCCCCCATAACAATTCAGCCTGATATGACCATGTTGCCATCTGCAACGACCACGATGACCGTCACAGGTAATCTGAATGCGTCTTTGGCGACTCCAGCGGGGACCTCAAATACGACTAGCAGAACAGTTCCTGTAACGGTTTATGATTCTTTAGGAAACCCGGTCACTTTGAATGTTACCTTCTCTGATCCTCAGGCGACGACCAACAATGGAGTGTCTTGGACGGTAAATGTTACCGATCCGCCGTCTACCACCTCATTGGGATCGGGAACGGTCACCTTTAACAGTAATGGTAGCATTGCCAGTGGTAGTACTGTGACTGTGCAACTGACGACAACGGATGGGTCAACATCGCCTCAACAAATAACGTTAAACCTGCAAGGATTAACGTCTGATGTCGCGTCTACGTCATTATCAGGAACAGCAGATGGTTATCCTCAAGGAACCTTGGCTAATTACACGATTGGGTCAAATGGCGTCATTACCGGGACATTTTCCAATGGGCAGACGCAACCTATTGCACAAGTCGCTTTGGCAAACTTCAATAATGATGCCGGACTTGTGAATATTGGTAACAGTCTATGGCAGCAATCTGCAAATTCAGGCACTGCTAAGATTGGACAACCCGCTTCAGGTGGATTTGGTTCTATTGCATCGGGTGCTCTTGAAGAATCCAATGTGTCTTTGGCCAATCAATTTGTGAGTATGATTATGGCGCAACAGGGCTATCAAGCTAATGCCAAGGTCATTTCTGTTGATCAAGCCTTAGATACCACCTTAGTGAATACGATTGCACCCTAACTCCCTATTTTTTCTACTTTAAACAGAAGGACTCCGTCTTAGAAATTCTTTGGCGGAGTTCTTTTGTTATTATCGTGCAAGTGGATGGCTAATGTGGGACAAGACGATTCAGCTGCAAGGGATTTCTTCAAGAAAAAAGTGATGTTTTCAAGAAGAGAAAACTAGAAGCCGTGCCAATTGGGACAAGTACGGTCTATCAATAACCGATCCCAAATAAACGATCCACTAGATTATGCCGCAGATTTAACATAACAAGAGAGTGACCTATGTGATTCCAATTCCTCGGAAGATGAGCCAGGAGAGAATCCATCTCTTTCCTTATTTTAAAGATGGGAAGATAAAGTCACATCGTTCGAAACACATTCGTCTACATCTTATGATAAACCAAGGACTTTGTGGATAATCGGGAAGCATTGTATTCTGTAGCTCAAACGAGTCTTCAGCAGCTATTTTTGAGGTCCCAGTAATGGAAGAGATCGTTGCCTTAGGCATCTTCGAACACGGCCTGATGCCGTGTGGGCGTTTATTTGCTGCTCATCAACATAGTGTTTGTTGCCAGTCGCATTTTAACGTCCTCTTGATGAACAGATTATGTTATTATATCGATAGATATCGATGAAGGAGGGCGGTTTATGAATCCCGTAGCGATTTTTAAAGCGCTCGGCCATGACATGCGATATCGATTATTTTGTGATCTGTTTGGGCCGTCTACCTCGACATGTGAGGGACAAGACGAAGTGCCAGCGTGCTGTGTCACGGATTTGATGGAGAAATATCCATTGTCTCAATCCACAATTTCGCACCACTTAAAGATTTTGGTTGAGGCGGAATTAGTGGAGCAAGAAACTTATGGTACCTATCATTACTATCATGTCAACGTGAACATGTGGAATGCTTTTCGCGATTATCTCAGCACTCTCAATTTGAATTGTGGCAATCCGGCGTGTCCACCCCAGGGACGCATCTAATTTTTTGGATGATAAATCGATAAATATCGATATAAGGAGAATGATCATGAGTCAGATCAAACAAGCCGGTAAGGTCATCGAAGAAGGTGGCGAAGTTCAGATTGTTTTCCCCCATGCCTTTTCGCTCAACGTCATCCAAGAGGCGGTGGAAGCGTGTCAAGACGGGCAGTGTAGCTGTCATGATTCCGAAGCTTGGGACAAGATCAAGGATATTGAAGTTCGAGATCATAATGGAGAAGTGCGTATTCATGTGAAAGGCGAGAATTTATCGCGCGACATCGTTGAGGCCTGTTTCAACGATTGCGATCAAGAAGTGCTTGCCCCAGAAAACGATTAAAGAGAAGCTCCAATACCACAAAGCGAAGCCTCGCTGAGATGATGACAGGATCTGAGGAGGCTCCGCTAGTAAGGATCTAGAAGTTTGCTATCGGCGCGTTTTGTCCCTGTTATTATTGATAGGTGCCGTCTTTTTGTGCGAGAGATACGGCTTGTTGATAAGCACTATGCATGGCCTGGACCGGCGTTTCCTTATTGAGCAACACCGCGATAATGGCATTGAGGAGAACCTCGTGGGAGAATTGATCCCACCAAGCTACTTTGGGTTCGGCAATCGCGGTATTGAGGACACTTAGTGACACTTGTTGGGCAGGATGGGTACTCAAAAACTGGCTAGCTTGGGCTGCCACATCACTGCGGACGGGAAGATAGCCTTCACTGTGTTCCATCCAATACGTCTGTCCGGCTTTCGATGTGAGATATTTGATAAAGGCAAATCCCGCTTGTTGCTGGGCAGGAGTCGCTTTAGAAAACATACCCAAATATCCGCCGAAAAGAGATGTTGCCTGTTTCACGTTGTGAGGTAACGGGGCTTCCGCGATGGTAAATTTGTTGCCTACGGCTTGTTGCAGATAGGGATAAAATCCGGTTGTGCCGATTAAGATGAAACTGGTTTCGTTCGCAAAATCGGTTTGAGATGCATATCCATGGGTTAATATTGCCGAACCATTTTTCACCATATTACTCCACAGCGTTAAGGCCTTGACGGCAGGGCCGTTGGAAGCGAATGCGGCTGGATTGGGCATGCCGTTTGAGCCTACGAAATTGCCTCCGGCCTGATCAAAGAAGGCGAGCCAGGGATAAGTATGCACCAGGGTGATGGCAAAGGCTTGCTTACCCGGTCCCGACAATTTGCTGGCATCTTGGGCAAATTGTGTCCAAGTTGTGGGTGGTGTCGTAATGCCCGCATTGGTGAATGCATTTTTGTTGTAATACATAATGGCAGCGCCAAGATTAAAGGGCATCAAATACTGATCGCCATTGGGCCACTTTCCCGGTTTGAGCATATTGGGATAAAACGAAGCCAAAGAGAAACCATGGGGACCAGAAATGAAGGGATTGAGATTGACCAAGCTGCCAGTTTGGATGAAACCGGTCGCCCAGGGGGGATTCATTTGGGATAATGTCGGAGGATCACCAGCCACCACTGCGGCTAATAATTTGGGTTCTAATGCGGCATCATTGGGTACGACCACATCCTTGACGGTAATATTGGGATGAAGTTTTTCAAATTGCTGAATTTCACCCGATAGGGCCGTTTCATAAGGTCCCGTCATTTCATTCCAAAACGTTATGGTGACAGGCCCTTTGCTAGAGGAAGAGGGTTCCGAAGGTGTTGCCGTTTGGTTCCCACAACCCGCTAAAAATGAAGATAAAAGCACTGCGCTGATAAGTGGAGCCGCAATATGTGATTTCTTAATCATCAATGACTTCCTCCTTATTCGTGTTTTTCTCGCTTTTTGATTTCTCGTTCTTTGTTTGCTTATCATCCGATAACGTGCATGAACGGATACTGATTGAAAATTAGCCTTTGATACCGCTGCGGCTAACTGACTCCACAATTTGTCTTTGGGCAATCATGTAAAGAATCAGCACGGGCACGGTGGTGATGGCCGCAGCAGCGGACAAAACCGTCCAGTCCGTACCGTTAGCGGTGGATAAAAAGTTGGCCAGACCCACTTGGATGGGTTGAACTTGTGGGCCATTGGTGACAATCAGAGGCCATAAAAATGCGTTCCAACTCAGGAGAAACAAGTAAATGCTGACGGTGGCAATGGCCGGCATCAAATTGGGGACGACGACATGCCATAGATAACCCCAATCTGTAATGCCATCGATACGTGCGGCATCACGCAGCTCTTTAGGAAGAGAGCGCATAAATTGCACCAGCATAAAGACCGCGAATCCATTGGCGGCAAATGGCACAATTTGTGCCGTATAGGTATTGAGCCAGCCCAAATCCTTGACGATTAAGTAATCCGGCACGATGATGGAATAAAATGGTATCATCATTGTCGACAAAATCACCACCAAGAGATATTGGGTTAGGCGGCTGGACAAAAAGACAATACCGTATGCCGCCAAGAGTGAGGTCAATAAGGCTAACACAGTGGTCACGATGCCGATGCCGAGAGAGTTGAGAAGAAATCGCAACCATGGGGCTAAATGCCATGCCGCAATATAATTACTCAACACACCTTGGGGGATCAACGCTCCAGGAAAGCTATAGGCCCGCGCTGATGTTTCTAATGATGTGGCAAAGATCCACCATATCGGAAAGATGGTGATTACCGCACAGACGCTTAAAAAGAGATAAATGAGAAGTCGTGCGCCTTTTTTCACGGTATTAGCCTCCATAATAAATGGACTTGCGTGATACCCAAAACTGCAGTCCGGTCAGGCCTAAAATGAGCACGAAGAATATCACAGCCTGTGAAGACGCCTCACCAAAGTGAAAATAATTAAACGCCGTTTCGTAAATCAGATAAGTCAGGGTCGTCGTGCCATTTAAGGGTCCTCCCCGTGTTAACGCATAGATCTGGGTGAACGTTTGAAAAGCATTAATGGTGTTAATGACAATGACAAAGAGTGTTGTAGGCGACAATAAAGGCCAGGTGATATGCCAAAACTGGGCCCAGCCACTGGCACCGTCAACTTGAGCTGCTTCAAGCAATTCCCTGGGGATATTGGTCAAACCGGCTAAGAAGAGTAGCATGGTAAAGCCAAAACTAAACCAGATGGTGTAGATAATGACACTAATCAGCGCCAAAGTGGGTTCATTAACCCAGCCAATGTTATTAGGAAGACCAATGAGACCGAAAATTCGGTCGATTATTCCAACATTAGGCTGATACATCCACAACCAAACCGTCGAGGTGGCAACAACGGGCATGACATAAGGCAGAAAGAACAATGCGCGAAATAGCCCGACCGCGCGAATGCCTTGATATAACAACACCGCAAAAATAGTGACACAGCACTCCCGAGAATCACAACGCCTATCGCGAAGAGAAAGGTCACTTTCAGCGATTGCCAAAAAAGTCCCGTCTCAAATAATTGTTGGTACTGCGTGAGCCCGACGAAATGGGGATGGGTGCCATATGTGAAATGGAAAAAGCTATATCCAATGACGAGAAATAGCGGAATAATCCAAAACACGGTGAATACACTGAGTGACGGTACCAGATACCAAAATCCTAGACGAGGCATATAAGACGCCTTGGCATTCACGGTTCTGACCTCTCTTTGAATTCTGTGTGTCGGGTGATGGTGTATGAAATGAAACCTTCCCGGTGATATCCCACACTATAGATGGCAGGGATTTGCGATTGTGTATAGGCCACCTGTTGGAGAAAGAGTACCGCTTCATGAGGCTCAATGCCTAGTGCTTGAGCTGCTTCCTCACTACTGCGTTTGATCGAAATACGGGTTGTGGCATAGGCGATGACAATCCCTAACTGTGCTAATGCGGGCATCATTTTGTCTGAAAAACCTGATAAATCGACGACGGTTGACCCGATGTGTGTCGGTAAATAATCGATTAAGAAAACAGCCGGTTCGCCGTCCGCGAGGACGGTGCGAGTGACCCGGTAACCGGATGTGGGTTGAGACAATGACAAGGCTTCTAAGACATGTTTGGGTAAATCTAAGGGTTGAATATGAATGTCAATGACTGAGGGTTCATATCCATTTTCGCGCACAATATCAGCTACGCTGTTCAGGATTTGCAATGAAGCATTCATAGTTCTGGGAGGACGACTCGCAAATGTGCCGACTCCATGCTTTCGAATCACCAAACCTTCTTGCTCGAGGGCACTGAGAGCAGAACGAATGGTGGGGCGACTCATGCCGAGTTGCTTGGCTAGTTGATCTTCCGAGGGCAATCGCTCCCCCGGCGCTGTCGCCATCAAGATTTCCTCAATGCTTTCCCGGGCGAGGCGTTGGCGGGGAATGAACCGACTGGTCACAATTCTTCCTCCCAAAGGTAAGACGTTTTACGTCTTCAGATTATAGCAAGTTTTGTTGAAAATGGTGCAACAACATTTCTGTCAAATTCTACAAATGTTAGCTAGGATTTTTTCGGGCAGCATCGAGACAGTTTAAGAAATATGGGGATGGTTTATCAGGAACATGATAAAATCCCGACACGGGTGGATCATAAGCTCGACGCATGCCTCTTCTTAGGCGATGGCCAAGAGGGGATCAAGCGGGATATGTCACAAGTTCATGCCCCCGCCGATTTTCTCGACGAACTCGACAGTGGCCAGTCCCCGAGCGGTGCAGAACTGTTCCAACACCAACCGCGGGTTCTTTAAATCCGGTCGCTGGCTTTGGGTGCTGACGCGCCAATACGCTACGATCTTCCGCGTCCGGGGTGGCCGGGACTGCTGATGGCGGAAGGCCTGGATCTCTTTTGGGCATAGGGGAGCAATCTAGACTACAACTCCCCGAATTAATTTAGCATCACGGTACTCAAGCTCATCTGATGGTCATGTATCCAGGAGCTCACTTGCTGTCTGTCGCACTTCCTGCTTGGGCCGCGCATAAGGACTTTCACAATGAAATTTCCATAATCTCATCCTTATTGTGGCCGGGACAATAAATTTGGCAGACGCTCCCGTGCAGAGGTTCGGATTATATTGCCAGGTATTTGGTGTTTGTGGTTTATCAGCACTTCAGACATTTTTCACCACTCTTAAGAATTAGCAAAGAGATTGCTTGTCGTGGTTATTTTCCCATGTGCCTCATGCAACAACATCTAATGGACACAAAACTTTTTTGAATAAAATCGTTCTTGTTATTTCCTGTCGAACCATGGAAATTTATATAATACCCCATGAAGTTAGGGGGATTAGGGCTGTGAATTCTGTTGGAGTCTTTTTAAATTTTCTCTGGGCGATGGCGTTAGTGGTCGCTTTGGCTTACTTTGCGGCCCGGCTATTAAAGAAAATTGGCTGGGGGCGGGTCAGTCAGGCCCATTATCTTCAACAGATTGACTATCTGCCACTGGGTCCCAAAAGAGGGATTGCCCTCGTCCAAATTGCGGACAAGACAGTGGCTTTAGGTATTACCGAGCAAAACATTTCCTTACTGCTGGAAGTAGACGAAGAGGTTATTGCCCAGCAAGCCCCAGCAATTATTGCCATGCAAGAAACGACCTTATCGCAATTTGCGGAGGATTTGTGGCATAAGATTCGGCGTAACGAGGGAAAGTCATGAAAACACGCATCAAAAGAACGCTTTGGGTGCTGGCTACGGTCACCTTAGCCATTTCAACGGGACCATTGGCTTTTGCTCAAGGTCCCCTGATTCCACAAATTTCAGTGAGCACCCACGGGGCAAGTTCGCCGTCTCAGGTCATTAGCATCCTAGCGCTTTTGACCCTGTTGTCGTTTCTACCCGCTATTTTGCTGACGATGACCGCGTTTACGCGGGTGATTACGGTATTGGCTTTTGTGCGCAGTGCTTTAGGACTCCAGCAGACTCCTCCTAATCAAGTGTTAATCGGCTTGGCTCTCTTTCTGACTTTTTTTATTATGGCCCCGACGTTTGGCCAAATTGATCACCAAGCCTTAATCCCTTACTTACATGGACAAATTGGACTTAACCGGGCGGCCATCAAAGCTTTAGATCCTTTACGTGTGTTTATGTATCACCAAACTCGTCCCAGTGATTTGGCCCTATTTTTGCATCTAGACCATGTGCCGCCCCCAAAGAACCTGAGTCAGGTTCCCACGGTGGCCCTTATTCCGGCATTTATCATTTCCGAATTGAAAACAGCCTTTGAAATTGGTGTGTATATTTTTATTCCTTTTATGATTGTCGATCTGGTGGTATCGACCGTGTTGATGTCGTTGGGAATGATGATGGTTCCGCCCACGTTAATTTCACTGCCATTGAAATTATTGTTATTCGTGTTAGCGAATGGATGGAATTTAGTGGTGCAGTCCTTGGTCATGTCCTTTCATGGGGTTAGGTAGGGGGGATATCGATGTTTGACCATGCCATTGCCTTAAGCCAGTCGGCCATGATGACGACGGGGATTATTTTGGCGCCGATATTAATTGCCGCACTTGTCGTTGGTCTATTAGTCGGAATTTTTCAAGCGACCACGCAGATTCAAGAACTCACGCTGTCATTTATGCCCAAATTGATTGTTGTGGGAATCATGCTCTATTTGGCAGGACCATGGTTTCTGAGACTTTTGGTGACCTTTACCCAAAATGATTTATCAACGTTTTGGCATGTGGCATATCTGCCCTAACATACGTACAGAGACAAGGACAAAGGGGTCATAGGCAAGGTCTGTGAGAACGCAATGACATTAACGGTGAGTGCTCAAACTTTAACCCAAGAATATTTTTTGATTGCGGCGCGCATTAGCGGCTTGGTTTTTAGCGCGCCCGTACTCAGTTCCGCCTACTTGCCGAGGATGCTCAAAGTGGCCATTATTATTATGCTCGCAGCCGTGCTGGCGCCGACCCTAAAAATTACAGTCATGCCCTCGTTATTGTGGACTCTGGGACTCGTGATTCAGTTTGCCATTGGGGTTTTAATTGGTCTGATTTTATCCCTATTCCTTTCTGTTTTCGGTATGGCAGGACAGGTGGTCACCTACGAACTGGGCTTAGGGCTCGCCATTACCTCAAATCCTTCGTTGGATACGAGCGGGTCATTCCTATCTGAATGGCAAACGCTTTTGGCCTTATTCGTATTTGTGGGCTCAGGAGGTTTGGAATTGTCTGTCATTGCGCTCCATGCCTCGTTTCAGGCGATTGGTCTTAATGTTATAACCTTTCCTATCCCTGCCTTGTCCTTTGTGGTCGGATTGATGTCAAGCGCGTTGACCATGACGTTACTGGTGGCGTTCCCCTTGATGTTAGCAGGGTTAGTGGTGAACATGGCTGTAGGAATTTTGTCACGCGCTTTTCCCCAAATGAACGCTTATTTCTTGTCTTTACCCGTTAATTTCGGGGTCAGTCTCCTGGTATTTGCGGCGATGATTCCTATATTAGTGGGTATCTTGCCAAACTTTTGGAATCATGCGTTTGTCGACGTGAGTCGGCTGTTGGCGATTTTGGAGGGAAAATCATGATGGTTTTGAGTCTTTACCTTCCTCGTCCTTATTTCGCGTCTGCTGGCGAAAAAAGTCAACAAGCCACTCCCCATAAAAAGCAGCAATTACAAAAACAGGGACAACACTGGAAAAGCCCAGATTTTCAGGCGGCCTTAGCTTTAGCCGTGGGTTTTGTCGTGATTCGTCACTATTTGCCATGGGCTGGAACCAGGTTAGGCGAGATGGAATCGACGGTACTGCAACTAGCCGAAAATCCGCAAGGGGCCATGGCTTCGGCATGGCTTTTAGCATTTTCGGTAATGATCCGCATTCTATTACCCCTGACGCTTCCTTTACTTCTGGCGGGATTATTCGCTAGTAGTCTAGAAAAAGGCTTTAGACTGTCATTCAGCGCCCTTAAAGCGGATATGACCCGTTTGAACCCGGTTGAAGGACTCAAACGCATGTTTTCTCGAGATAGTGTTTGGCAGCTTTTTAAAGGTCTATTAAAAGTGGGAATCATGGGGGCCTTAGCCGCCTGGGTTATTCGCCAACAATTGGCCAATTACGCGGGGCTCATGGTGGAATCCCTCGGTCAAGCGTTAAGTACGTCACTCAATATGTTAAGTCAGGTCCTGTTAGTGATGTCCGTCGCCTTTTTCATCATTGGTGTCTTAGACATGGCTTATCAAGCCTATGCCTTTCAATTGAAAATTCGCATGACCACCCAAGAGGTGCGGGATGAATTGAAAGAAACGGAAGGCAATCCCCAAGTTAAAGGCAAACGGCGGGAAATGGCGCGCCGCATTTGGCGTTCCGGGGTGCGGCAAGTGAAAAATGCACAAGTCGTCATCACCAACCCGACCCACTATGCCGTGGCATTGAAATGGGATGAGAAGATTATGCCGGCTCCCGTGGTGATTGCCAAAGGGGCAGATGAAATGGCTTACAACATCCGCGAAATCGCTATCCGCCATGGGGTGCCGTTGGTGGAAAATCCTCCTCTGGCACGTTCACTTTACGACGTGCCGATTGGCCATGTGATTTTAGAAGAACATTATCAGGCGGTGGCCGATATTTTGGCGTTTTTAATCCGGAAACGCCAGGCTCACCGCATGGAGAGGAGGCGTTAATCCATGGCCAAAAGTCGAGCGTTGTTAAAAGAAGCCTTCGTGCCGGTCGCTGCGGTCATTGCCATCTTAATGCTGGTGATTCCCATCCCTCCCTGGGCTCTTGATTTCTTTCTCATTATCAATATTGCTCTATCGATTGCAGTACTCGTGTCGACGATGTTTATTAATGAAGTGTTGGATTTGTCCGTGTTTCCTTCTCTTTTGCTCTTGACCACGTTATTCCGGTTGGCCCTTGAGGTGACGGCGACTCGCCTCATATTACTGTCAGGCGATCCCGGCTCGGTCATTCAGACCTTTGGCCGGCTCGTTGTGGGGAATAACGTGGTGGTCGGTATCATTATTTTCATCATTCTTATCGTCATCCAATTCATGGTCATTACTCGAGGGGCCGAAAGAGTGAGTGAAGTCGCTGCCCGGTTTACACTCGATGCCATGCCGGGGAAACAAATGGCCGTGGATGCGGAACTGAATGCCGGTTTAATTCGTGAGCAAGAGGCTAAAAAACGGCGTCAGGATATTGAGCGAGAGGCAGATTTTTACGGGGCCATGGATGGTGCCTCGAAATTTGTGCGCGGGGATGCCATCGCTGGAATCATCATCGTCTTTATCAATATTATCGGAGGCCTGATTATTGGTCTTTCGGAAAGACATTTAGCTATTGCTACCGCACTTAACACTTATACGATATTAACGATTGGGGAAGGTATTACCACCCAAATTCCTGCGCTCTTATTATCCACCGCGACAGGAATTCTTGTCACCCGTTCGGGATCACAAGGGACCCTCAACAAAGATGTCTTAAATCAGCTGACGCAATTGCCGCGGGTCTTATACATTGTCGCCATTGTGCTGTTTTTAATGGCCGCCTTAGGACTGCCGCCGTTTGTTCCGCTTTTGTTAGGATCTATAGCGTTTTATGGCGGATGGCAAATCGAACAGCGGCAAAAAGCACAAAAAGCTCAAGAAATTGCGCGGCAAAATCAGCAAAATCAAGAATTGGCCAAGAAACCGGAAGCGGTCATGCAATTAATTGGCTTTGATGTGATTGAGCTCGAGGTCGGTGTGGGTTTGGTGCCCTTAGTCGGCGGCCAAGCCGGTCAAGACTTAAGAGACCGGATTATGGCGCTGAGACGGCAAATCACGGCCGAACTCGGCCTGGTTGTGCCCCCTGTCAGGGTCCGCGACAGTTTAGAACTCACCTTGAATCAATACCGCATCCGCATTCGGGGGGCGAGTGTCGCCACCTCTGAAGTCCGGCCCGATCGGTTTTTGGCAATGGGAGGCCAGGAACTTGGCATCGATGGCGCGATTCTCACCAAGGATCCGGTTTTTGGGCTGCCCGCCTATTGGATTCGTGAGGACGCCCGCGACCGGGCGGAATTGGCTGGAGCCACCGTCATTGATGCGGGATCGATTTTGGTGACACATTTAGCCGAAGTGATTCGTCACCACGCGCATGAAATTCTTGACCGTGAAGAAGTCAAGAAACTGGTGGATTACGTTAAATTAACGCATCCTGTCGTTGTTTCCGAACTGATTCCTGATCTCCTGACACTGGGTGAAGTTGAACGTGTCTTAGCCAATTTACTGAGGGAGAAAGTGTCCATTCGCGATATGCCGACCATTTTAGAAGCCTTGGCGGATGGAGCGAGGACGACACGGGATATCGATCTCTTAACCGAACAGGTAAGGCAGCAGCTATCCCGTCATATTACCGAACCGTTAATTAAGCAAGGATTTTTGCATGCGGTGGTGTTATCCCCGGCAATTGAGCAAGAAATGAAAGCGGCCTTAGAGCAAACCGACCGGGGGACTTATTTGAACCTCGATCCCACGATTGCCCAAAAAGTCGTAAATGCTCTCAATACCCAGCTTTCGAAGTTGCCGCAAGGCGTTCCCAAAGTGGTGATTTCATCACCCTATGTGCGCTTGTACTTTAAGCGTTTGACTGAACGGCTCTTTAAGGACTTGACCGTTTTGTCCTATGCCGAAATTCAAAGTGATGTCGGAATTAAGACAATGGGAGTGGTAGAAATATGATTGTGAAACGCTTTACGGGCCAAACTGTCGAAGAAGCCCTCATCCGGGCAAAATGGGAATTAGGCGATGAGGCCGTGCTATTATCTTCAGGTCCGGCCAAAGATCGCTGGTGGAAATTTTGGGAACGGGGTTATCAGGTGTTAGCAGCCACTGATTATCCTCTGCCCTCGTCAACAACGGCACCTGATCGCGTGCGGGACACCGAGAGTTCCCGGCCGGAAATTGCTGTAACCAGCACATCGTCCGAACCAGAAATTCGTGATGAGCGGTTAGAAGAAATAATGGCTTTATTAACACAAATGGATAAAAAAATATCCCAGGTTAGTACGCCCCGTAAAGGCAAAGAACATCCGCTTTTTACGCATTTGTTATCGCTGGAAGTGGATGAGAAATGGGCGAGAGAATTAACGGGATTCCTGCCTAAGGGCGAAAAAGATGCGCAGTTAAGCAAGTTACTAGAGATTTTGAAAGAGCGTATTGTGCTCGCTCCTCCTCTAACTGGGGATACCCCACATATTGTCGTGTTTATTGGCCCGACAGGAGCCGGAAAAACCACGACGATTGCTAAGCTTGCTAGCAAATTGGGTTTAGAAGAGGGCAAGAGCGTTCTTCTGATCACGACAGACACCTTTCGGGTTGCAGCCTCCGAACAACTCCAGACCTTCGGCAGCATTTTAGATGTTCCCGTGGTGATTGCCAAACGACCTCAAGATGTTCCCAAGTTTATTCAAGATTATCCGGCCGATGTGGTCTTGATAGACACGCCCGGAAATAGCATTAGTGAACCGATGGGGATACGCTCGGGACTCAGTGTGGTGAAACATGCGAAAGCGACGGAAGTTCTCTTGTGCATGCCCGCAACCTATTCTCGTTCATTGTTTGTGGATACGGCGAAAAAACTGTCCCAAGATATTCCCGTCTCATTATGCTTAACCAAGGTCGATGAGGCCTTAGTTCCCGGTCCCATCCTTTCCGCTTTATTAGAGTTGAAAAAACCGGTGATGTATGTCACCACCGGTCAACAAGTTCCTCATGACATTGAAAGTGCCGAAGAAGGTCAGTTAATGTCGTGGTTGGTTAAAGGGGGCGCTTATCATGGCTGAGCAGGCCGACCAGCTGCGCGCCTGGATAAAACGCCAAAGCGCCAAAGTGCAAGACGAGGTCTTCGAGCGGCGGAGTCAAGGTGGTCGTATTGTGGCTGTGACATCGGGAAAAGGAGGTGTCGGAAAAAGTCAACTGACCTTGAATTTGGCTATCGCCTTACAACAAAGAGGACAACGGGTCGTGATATTAGATGCCGATTTGGGCCTTGCCAATATCAATATTCTCTTGGGCTATGAACCCAGCTTTACTTTATGGGATGTGGTGCAAAAACGCGTGCATATGAAAGATGTGCTCCAACAAGGGCCGCTAGGACTGCGCATTATTCCTGGAGCTTCAGGCATAAGTCAATTGGCCTCGCTCGATGAGGTGGAAATCTCCGACATCATAGAAGGATTTCAGGACCTGGAGGGCGAATGTGATTGGTTATTGGTGGACACAGGGGCTGGCATTGCTGCTAATGTGCTGTCATTTGTGCTAGCTGCGGATGAAGCATTAGTGGTAACCAACCCTGAACCTCCAGCATTGGCCGATGCCTATGGCTTGATTAAATCGATTTGGGAGTCACAAGGACATGTTCGCTTGCAACTTGTGATGAACCGCAGCAAGTCCTTAAAACACGGAGAAGAAATGGGAATGCGTGTGATTAACTTGGCGGAACGCATGTTAAATCAACCCGTGGGATTCTTTGGCGTTGTCCGGGAAGATATGCATGCTCAACAAGCTGTGTCCCGCCAGCAGCCCTTGATTCTCTTGTACCCCAATTCTATGGCTGCGCAAGATATTGGAGATTTAGCCGATCAGATGATTTACCGCATTAAGCCGCCCAAACGGGGACGCTGGGGGCACTTTGTCCACCGCATGAGCTCGTTGTGGTCTTCCTTGCCGAAGGAATTCGGATAAAGGGCGAATAGAGCTGGTTATGAGAAATTCACACAGCGATAGCAAGGGAAACCAGAAAAACGAGACGGATATGAAAGGTTGTGAGGATGATGAATGCGCTCTATACCGGTGCCGCTGGTTTATTAACGCAGCATCAAGTGCTCGAAACGGTGGCAGGTAATCTGGCCAATCAAAATTCTTTGGGATATTTAGCCCAGCAGAGTCAAGTGGTCGGTCTATTACCGGAAACGGTGATGGGGCAAGGGCGCTTGGGTATGGTCCCCATTGGGCAGGTGATTACCGAGCAGGCTGTTGTATCGGGAGTGAATTTGACCCCGGGTCAGGTGCGAACGACGGGCCATTATACGGATTTGGCGATTATGGGCCAAGGCTTCTTTGTGGTTAAGACCCCAAAGGGATTGGCTTATACCCAAGACGGACGGTTCTCGGTCAATGCTCAAGGCCAGCTGGTTACGGCTTCGGGCGCTTTTGTATTGTCCTCTAATGGACAGCCGATTAACGTGGGCCTTACGCCGTTTTCGGTCAATGCTCAAGGACAAATTACGCAAAACGGTCAGGTGGTGGCCACTCTAGGATTGGTTGATTTGCCCAATCAAGGTATTAAGGCGCTCGGCAATAGTCTGTACCAGGCGCCTAGACGCTTGCCTTTTACCGGTCAAGTGATGCAAGGAGCGGTTAATACATCCAATGGCAATATGACGCAAGAAACTATGACGATGTTGGAAGCTGAACAGACTTACCAGTCTTTAACCACCCTCATTAACGAAGAAAGCAGTCGCTTAAAGACGGCGGCGTCTCTCAGCATTATTGCCTAGTGAAGAGGAATTAAGGCGGAGAACGCCCAGTTCTTAAAGGTTCTGTTGTTGTCAAGCCGTAACAGATCTTGGGAGTTGAAGGAGGAATCAACCGTGTTTAGTGTCATGAGTGCGGGCACGAGTGGTCTAGAAAGCCAAAATTTGTGGCTTAATGCCATTGCTACGAATATCGCCAATAACCAGACGCCGGGATTTGGTGAACGCGTTAGCGTTCTTGCATCCAGTTCGGGAGAAAAGCTTAGATCGGCATTTCGATCCGTGGGTAATCAAATCATTGAGCCGTCATTGTCCCTGACCTCAGGAGCCCACCTTGAAGAAAATGTACCCGTTTTTTCCAATCAGGTAATGGCGACATCCAATCCCCATGATGTGGCTATTGATGGTAACGGGTTTTTTGTGGTGAAAACCGCCAATGGCTCTTTAGGTTACACGCGGGCAGGAACACTGCAAATCGACAGTCAAGGCCATTTGGAATTGCCTAACGGCAATGTGATGTATCCCCCCATCACCATTCCCGCTGGGTCGAGTTGGTATGTGACCCCAGATGGCACGGTGATGGCGGGGTTGCCGGGTCAAGCTTTTAAACCCGTGGGGCAGCTGCAAGTTGCTTTGATACCCAATCCGGCCGGGTTGATTAGCTCAGGCTACAATCTCTATGGTTTAAGCGTGGCGAGCGGTACGCCGGTGCTGGTCAAACCGGGCCAAAATGGGGCGGGGCTCTTGCAAACATCTGCACTGAATGCCAGTGGGGTCAATATGGCTTCGGAATTAACCGATTTAATCCAAGCGCAAGGGGCCTATCAAATGAATGCCAAAATTCTCGCCATCTCCCAAAGTTTAGATAAGGGGTTGACCCAAATTATCACTTAGGTGCTTTCTGGCGAGGATGCCAAGGCTTGATAGGCGGACAAGACCTTTTGCACATAATCTTGGGTCTGTTGGTAAGGCGGAATGCCTCCAAAGTGGTCTACGGCTCCAGGACCGGCGTTATAAGCAGCAAGAGCTAAGGTCAAATCGCCGTGGAAATTGTCTAAAAGGCTCTTGAGATACTCGGCACCGCCTAAAATATTTTGTTCAGCATTATAGGGATTAACGCCTAAGGACTCAGCAGTTTGTGGCATGAGTTGCATGACCCCAATGGCGCCCGCTGAGCTTATTGCCGCAGGATTTAACGACGATTCCACCATCGCTACGGCCTTTAACAAGGCAGGCGATAATCCGGTACTTAAAGCCGCTTGTTGGATGGCTTGGTCAATCCCAGCAGAATTATTGGCTCCTGAGAGGTTCGCTTGGGGAGATGGTGGCAAGACCTGATTGGTGATATCGGATAACAGGTTTTGAAAGGGGGAATTGGAATTCGATGAGGATGGCTGAAACTCGTTAAACAATAATGTTTCCAAAGCCCAAAACAATAATGGTTCCATAATACGTCTACTCCTCCTTGGTTTCAGTGTACAGGGAGTCATGACGGAACCTGTAAATTTTAGATGGATTTTTCAAGGAGGATTTCATTGTGAAAAAAATATTGAGCTATTTTTTAATTTTTCTTTTGGGTGCCGGTTCGGGGGCGGCCGCGCTGATTTTTGGTGATCCCTCATTGTTAAGCCATAGTCCCAAGCCCGTGGTGGCGTCTTTGCCTTACAATCCGCTTACGGCAATTTCTGTGACCGAGACAGGGATTGAAAGTAATCTCGGCAGTTCAGGGCATTATGTGAGTTTTAATGTGGAATTCAACGTGACCAAACAGGCGTTAACGGCTCAAGGTGGGTCGCCTACGGCAGCTACAGGGGGAACGGGAACCGGTTCTCCAGAACTGGATGCCAAGATTCGCAATGATCTGATTACCTTGGCTCGGAGCACTTCGTATCAAGAATTTACGCAATCCGGTGGGATTTCGACTTTCAAAAATCAGGTGCGAGAGGTCTTGGAGTCCATTTTTGGTCCGGGAACCATTGGGCCGATTTATTTTTCATCACTGATGACGCAATAAGTTTATTCAATCACCGAACAGTGATTTTTCAGGAGGAACCCGCAAATGAATAAAATCATGGGGAGAACCTGCAATAGAAGGGGATGAGATGGATGGGACTGGTCAAAGATCTCAAAGAGGTACGTCCCTACGATTTTCAAAGGCCACACCAGCTAAGCCGCCTACAACTTGACGCCATTACTTTAATGATGGAATCGTACCTGCGGATGGCTTCGAACTTCCTCTCCACCTATTTGAGGACACCCGTGCAGATCCAACATATCAGTACTGAACAAATGCCTTATGAGCAGTATGTCGAAGGGGTTACTATTCCAAGCGTGCTGGCCTTATTTACTATCAATCAATCGGGTTCTGGACTCCTCGAGAGTTCACCGGAAGTGACTTTAGCGATTATTGATCGTGCTTTAGGAGGCCCGGGTTTCGGTCATTTTCCCACTCGGGAATTAACCGAGATTGAACAGACGATTTACCGGCGGATTATGGAACGCTTGTTGAGCTTGCTGGGTCAAAGTTGGTCGTCTTTGATGCCGTTTGAAGCCCGTATCGATACCATTGAATATAATCCGGCGTTTACCCAAATATCCTCGGAAGGGGATTTAGTGGTCGTGCAGCAACAACAAATTTCTATTGACAGCCACAAAGGGATTTTGTCATGGGTGTGGCCATATCCGGCCATTGAGCCTTTTGCTCTCATGCTGGGACGCCATGCCTTGGGACGTGAAGACGATCAAGATGTCAAGCCGAAAACCCAAGAGATGCTAAAGCTCTTGAGCCGCAGTGCGGTTCGCGCCGATGTCGTTTTGGGCCGCACCACGATTTCTTTGGGCGAATTTCGCCAGTTGAAACCGGGTGATGTTATCATTTTAAAAAATCGTTATGACAAGCCGTTAACCTTGTCTTTGGCCAATCAAGAAAAATTCCATGTTGTGGCGGGTAAAGTGGGAGGCCATTTAGCTGTCCGAGTGACAGGACGCGTTAATCCAAATGACCAAGAATGATGGCGAAACGGGGATGCAACAGAATAAAGGAGATTATCTCATATGAGTGAGAATAAGGGACGTTTAACCAAAGAAGAATTGCAGGCATTAACCGAAGGATTGGACGATCATTCAGGGCTTGAGGCCCGCCCGGTAGAATTTGCGGATTTAGATGTGCCTCCGAAACCGGACCGGCCTGTTTCGCCCGTGGATTTCCTTTGGGATGTTCCTATGGATGTTGAGGTGGTCTTAGGCAGTACCGACTTATCCGTACAAGACGTCTTGGAAATTGGTCCGGGATCGGTCATTGAGTTAGAGCGGGCTTACGGGGAACCGGTTGATGTGTATTTAAATGGCCGCATTGTCGCCAAGGGTGAAGTGGTCATTATCGGCGAACAATTTGGTGTGAAGATTACGGAGATTTTGGCTTCTTTTCCTGGGGACGAAGAGGAGTCTTCGGATTAGAAGCCGTTAAATCGTTTAAAGTTTCGGGAGGCACAGACAACGACGCCATTTGATTATGTTGCTGGGCTTGAAAGAGCTCCTCGCGCATCACGGTGATGTGGCGGGGAGCTTCAATACCTAATTTCACTTGATCGCCTTGAATGCCTAAAACAATAATGCGAATTTCTGCATTGCCAATTATGAGCGCTTCATCAATTTTACGGCTGAGCACCAGCATTATTTTGGGCCTCCCCAAACAAGGGATATTCAAACGGATACGGTAAGGATAACACAAATTGGCCGCCATGCCGTGTCTGCCGATTAAAGATCAAAGGGCTTTTGAGATTGGCAGTGGCATAAAGTCCTTGGCCATTTTTTGATTGACCTACCGTACATATACATAGAATAGCCCAAAATTCGGGATTGCCCAATCCGGAAACTTCTTCCTCTGGTACCACATAATCGGGTTTAAATGTGAGCGGATCTATCACAATAAAGGCGAGTTGAGGATCGGTCACCGATTGCAAATACAGGAAGGGACTCTCGGGATGATGGGGCAACAATACAAATTGGCGATGTTTAGCAAAGCCTAATATTTCTTGGTCCATCACCAAAATATCTGATGCGGATATAGTTATTTCTCCATGAAACCGGGTTTGAATGGTCTCTTTGGTAATCATCTGTAAGACTCCCTTTTGGCATCCCCTGAATTTTAGGGATGAATGAAATTGAGCAGAGACAACGGCAAAATTTGCGCACCACTCTGTAACGCAGCCTGATAGGCTTGTTCCTCTTGGGCCAACTGAACTGTCACAGACGCCATATTAGCCCCAGAAATTTGCGCAATGGTTTGATTGAGATTGAAACTCAAGCTTTGTAACTGGGTTTTCGTCTGGTTAACCCGTTCTAATCGTCCCCCAACAATGCTTTGAGCGGTAGAAAGATAGCCCTGATCAGTTTTTAGTGTGCTGATATAAGCTTGAGAGGTAGATGCTCCTTGGGTAATGGCAGATTGTAGCCCGCTGAGGTCGTTATAGATGGTAGCAAAATAATTGGAACCACTGGGCTGGCCGACGTTTTCATTCCCCGTTAGATTCACTGTGACCGAACTACTTTCACCGATTTGAAATGTTTGAAGTTGCTGGGTGGTAGGAAAATTGGTTATTCCAGAAGAAGAAATCGGGGCTGTTTGGCCATTGTAACCGTTAAAAATGTATGTTCCTTCATAACGCGTGTTGAGAAGCTGCCCGAGTGCCTTTTGAGCTTGCTGAACTTGAATTGCTAACGCTTCCCGGTCTGTTGCTGTCAGCGTGTTATTAGAAGCTTCCACTGCGATATTTAAGATTTTTTGCCAAATTGTCTGCATGTTTTGTAATGCGCCACTGGTGGTGTTAAGCCAATTTTGAGCCTGGGTCGCCGCTGTTTCATAGGCTTTGGTTTGAGCTAAAGCAGTATTTAAATTCATGGTGGCTGTCACCCGGCTTGGACTGTCTGATGGGACTTGAAATCTTTGACCGGTGGACACTTCTTCTTGTAATTGCCCAATCCGTTGATATTGGGTTTGCACGTTTTGAAGTAACGTGTTCATTAAAACGATGGGGGTAATTTCCATGACACATCGCTCCTATCAGAATGGTTTCGCATGACACGTGTATGAAAGTTAGCCAACTGCTTGTAGTAAGCTGGTCATGATCGTTTGTTCGACACTGACCAGCTGTGCGGCGGCCTGGTAACTTTGTTGTTCTTGAATGAGATGCGCCGACGACTGATTGAGATCGACCCCCGTTGCAGACTGCCTAGCATTTCTTAATGCCTGTAAGGTGGCATTGGCACTGTTATATTGGGTCTCGGCATGTTGGCCGTCATTGCCCACTTGTCCAACAAGATTCGTGTAATACTGGCTAAAAGTGTAATTGCCCAATGATGATTGGGTATCATAGACCAAATTGGCCATGGCCTCAGCGTTGCTGCCATCATTGGGAGCATTGGGATTTGACGCTGCTGCAATCCCTTGAATGGTCAGTTGGGGATTGACTTGAATATTACTGGCCGTAATGATTCCGGAAGCAGGAACCACAAAGAAATCACTACCTTTTTGATTACTGTTAAGCTGATAGCCCTGGGTTTGTTGACTGTTGACAGCATTGGCCACGGATTCGGCCAGTGTATTCAATTGAGATAAATAGTTGGGAATGTCGGTTCCTCCCGCCTGAAGAAGACCCGCTAATTCACCATTGGTGAGCCCTGTTGAACTGTTTAGAGGCTGAGTCGTGTTATTCCAATAAACTTGATCGACCCCGGGGGGTGAGGCACTAGGTCCAGTGGAAAGGGAATAGGCCTTTTGATTAACAACTAACGCATTGCTCCCTAGGTAAATGTTTACCGTTTGATCAGGATTTACCGTATACGATATATTGACCAATTGGCTTAATTGGTCCATTAAAAGCCCACGCTGATCAAGTAATGCATTGGCAGTTCCCCCTGATCCCGTAACGTTAGCTATTTCCGTATTGAGTTTTGCAATTTGGGTCGTGATGGTGTTGATTTTTCCCACCATGCTAGTCACGGAATTATTAAGATTTTGGATTTCTTGATTCAATTCGCTACTCATGGTGTTAAATGTACTGGCTAAAGATTTTCCCTGTTCGAGAACGGCTTGACGTGCGGAGAGACTACTCGGCGTTTGGGACAAGGTGAGCCAAGCATTAAAGAAGTTTGTCATTGCTTCCGATAAACCGCTAGCCGAAGGCTCTTGGAAGACATTTTGAATTTGGGACAGCGCAGTATTCAGGCTTTTCCAATAACCCATGGACCCAAATTGGGTTCGAACGCTCCGCGATAAAAATGCATCTTGGGCGCGTAAAATGGCATCGACACTGACTCCTTGACCTTGTAAGGTGCCGTTTAGATTGGCGGAAGGAATAGGGGGTGTTTCAACCAGGTCGGCTGTCTCCCTGCGATAACCGGGCGTGGTGGCATTAGCCATGTTGTTGCCGGTTACTTCCATAGCCAGTTGTTCTGCAGCCAAACTGCGACCAGCAATATTCAAAATGGTAAAGGACATGTCGAGGTCTTCTCCTTTTTACAAATCGATATTAATGGCTTGAGTATGGGAATTCCCGATGAGCATTCGCACAAAGTCACAATATCCTAATTGGGTTTGCAAAACGTCGTGCAAAAATTTTGTCCGCTCCTGCCACCGCATGGCATGTTGACCAATAACTTTCCGTTGTGCCGGGCTTAATGTGGCGAGATCTAACAAATGTTGGTTGATGTAATTAAGGGAATCTAATTCCTCTTGTAACAACTGGACCAGGCGATTTGAATTACGACTTGTCGCTGCATCAATTTTTTGTTCAGTTAAGGCTTCTAAGGTCATGAGATGTTTCATTAAGGCATCGAATTCGTTCATGGCTCTCCTGTCCTGACAATCACATCAAAATGTCACATAATAAACCGCGAATCAGTTCTAACCGTTTCATCACAATGTGAAGAGGTGACGGGCTCATTAACGATTGACGTAAACGCTCTAATTCCTTATTGACGACCTGAACGCGCACTAGGTAGCGAAACTGGCCTAATGGAGAAAAATAGGCGCCAGCTTTAACCTGATGTGCCTTTAACGCTTCTTCCAAAAGATCCTTCACCGTCTTCACATACCGGTTCACACTCTCAAGACTCAACTGGGCAATGACTTGTTTTTCTTGGGCATCCAGTCTTGCCCAGATGGATGATTCATTAGACGACGCGAGTGGTCTCGAAACCATTTTGTCTGTCATTTGAGATTGAGTCATTCGTGAATTCATCGACAGTCTTTTGGCCTGCATAGATTCATTGTACGGGTAACCATAAGGAGAGTCGAAATTTAGCGGGGAATTTGGGGTAAAAAAAGTTGGTGAATGGTAGATTTTTGAAGGAAATCTGTCAAAAAATCGCGAATTCTAAAGGTTAATGAACAACACTACAACATAAAAAGAGGGTAATTCCGATGAGAGAGGAAGCCGAGCAGATAATTCTCGATCGCATTGCAAAACTTAAACGAGAACTCGATCGAATTTATGCCAGGACTTTGGACATATATAATCGTGATTTGATAGCAGTGAGCAATGAAGTTGATCAATTATTGGTACGGTACCTGCGTAGGGAGCCGTTAATTGCCGACGAAACAGAATCAATGGCTAGTGACTAATGTCTTTTAATTTGGGGAATGGCTACCCCAAAAGGGCTTCTTGACCATGCTTTTGCCAGTATTGTTGGACAGATACAACATATTCATCGATTTCCTGGCTTACAGCGAGGACATCAGGATCGAGATTGCCTTTAATTTTAGCTAAGGTACTTAGCACACCTTGTAGTAACCGGATATGCTCAATAGCCCGGCGATAATCGCTGGAATTCCGCAAGGGATACACGGCTTGTCTCTCCTTTCGAATTATTGACTGAAAAGAGTATACCACGATCCCGGTAATAAGCAAGATCGTGGTATATTTGGTATAATCTGTTAGTTATTTCATGCCGAGTTGTTGCTTGACCCAGTATGCGAAAATTTCGGCTGGTCCGACGCCGTTTTGACGTGCCGTCTTGCGGAATTGATCGAACATCTTAAAGACTTCCGCCTGAGCTTCTGCATGTCCTTCTGTCGGTTTGACAGACACATGAATACCTTCAGGATTTTTTTCTATACTAAAGTCATAGCCAGCAAGACGTGCCTTGCGGATCATAGAATTCCCTCCTTATAAGCTTTGGATTCATGAGGTCGACTGTTGATAATAATTAGTGTAACATAGAAGATCCTAGATTGTGTGAGATGATTTTGATACCTTAAGTTGTTGACATTTTAAGGCTCTCTACCTATAATGATCGTTGTGCATTGAAGACATATCTGCCGCGGGGTAGAGCAGCCAGGTAGCTCGTCGGGCTCATAACCCGGAGGTCACAGGTTCAAATCCTGTCCCCGCAACCATGGCGGCGTAGCTCAGTTGGTTAGAGCACACGGTTCATACCCGTGATGTCGGTGGTTCGAATCCACCCGCCGCTACCATAAATGCTTTGGGCGCGTAGCTCAGTTGGTAGAGCAGCTGACTCTTAATCAGCGGGTCCACGGTTCGAGCCCGTGCGCGCCCACCATACAAAACAAAACACCGCAAGCGATTGCGGATTTTTTTATTTTGCGCGGATTGGCCTCGAAAACCAATCCATCGACATGAGCGGATGAGCAAGGTGATTCAAGAGCCATTTTACGGATATGTCGTGACACTCTCTTATGGCATCAACTTGTCCACAAATTGCTAAGAATACAGACCGTTTGCTGGCTCTCCGGGTAATCTGGGAGTGCATGCATGTATGTTTGTTAGCTGTCTTCATGTCTTCATTGGACCAGAAAACCAAAATAAGCAGCCCTTCCCTGAGTGTCGCGCCCACGGGTATGGAGAATAATTAACCCGATATGGCGCAGGGTGTATTTCGTCGCCATGGCGTCAGCGCGTAATCCCTACGAACGAGATGGCTCTGCATTTCTATCGGAAATGGGAACTCGGCAAGGTTAGGGAAGAACAGCCTCAACACGTCAGGTGGGGCTCGGCGAAGGCAGTATTCGGTTGTATTATGCAAGAGTTGACATAATCAATAAACTACAAGAATGCTCGCGCATCGGATATACATTCGTCCCCACTAGCGGTGACAGCAGAGGCAGATCATGACAAAATAGGTGGCAGAGACTTCTATCAATGACAAAGGTGGTTGCCATGTCCTTAAACCGTCATCGCGCCCGCGATTTGGCGTTGCCGCAATATCGGGAGGATCTTCTTGCCGCTATTACCCGCGACGTGACCAGCGATTCCCGAGTTCGTGCGGCGTTCGTGGGAGGCTCACTGGGGACAGGAGATACGGACCTTTACTCGGACATTGACCTGCGGGTTGTGGTAGATGCTGAGGATATCGAAAACTTTGTGGCGAACAAAATGGTGCGCCCTCAGCGGTGGGGGTCCGTCCTTTTCTACGAAGATTTGGGTCCGCACGTCGCCCATACAGTGGCGCATTTTGAAGGCTTCATCAAGGTCGATTGCTTCTATTACCGCGTGGCCCAGTTGACGCCATCTTTCACCTTGCAAAACGTCCGCATTCTCCACGATCCCGACGGTCTTGTACGAGACGTAACCCGTCGCTCCCAGTCGTTCACCTACTACCCGTCGGCAGCTGAAGTGGCACGCTGGCGCTATAAAGTGCTGGCGTACGCTCATGAGGTCTACCGGGGGTGCCGGCGCGATGAATTATCCTATGCGCGGGAGATGCTCATTGGACTCGCCGGGTATGCGATGGCGGGATGGCATATGGAAGCCGGACGTTGGCCCGACCTGTGGGCGAACTGGGCGAAAGCGGAAGGTCCGCGGTCGGTTTTGACTGCGCGCCAACAAGCCTGGATTAGCGCGTGGCATCCACCGTGGAGCGGGCCGGCTATGATGGACATCATGGCCACGATGGAACCGGAACTGTCCCGCCTGAATGATCGGCTCAGCGAATGGACCGGGTGCGATCCGGACCACCAGGTATGGCAGCAAGGGTGGGACATGGTGACATAATTGGCCGAGAATCCGCTACGCCTTGCTAATGCATTTTCGGCTGCAAGTCTCCTGCAAGGATTCTGGGAGCGACAGATCGAATGCAAGCAGGAACGCACGACTCTCGGATGCGTCGGACCGCGGGAACTCATGCATATCGGAGTGGACTTGGACAATACCGAGGTGGAAGGCACGACCGTGCATTTAGTCACTTATAATCGCGTGTCGGGTCAGGCGAAGACGGTGGCGGATGCCGATGATTTTCACCTTATAGCGCTTCTTTTCCAGCGATAGCAGAACTGTCCAATGACGGCGTGGGTCGAACGGGCTTACAATGACCAGGTCATGAAAATGTTGGGCCCGTCTGGCTAAGAACCTTCCAGGTAATGGAAAAGAGGGTCCCCCGGTCGCGCCTGCGGGAGCAGTTTGACCCGAACGCCTTCGGGAGCCACAGATTGTCGCCTCTTCGGAGAGCACGTAGAGCAGAGTCGAGGTCCTTAGATGATCTTGAGCGGACCGGCGTATTCCGGCATCTAGCGAGTGGGAAGGCGGTGAACGTGCCGACGACCGCTATCGTCGAAACGAGAGGTAGCCATTTTTTTCGTGGGGCGATCTCTGAGTAGGTTTGCGCATCTATCGAGCACATCAACGGGTAGTACCTAGAAAGAGTTGAGTATACTACATAGTGTGTATGCAGGTCTTTCAGAGCATCAGAGCAGAGGATTCGATGCTAAGAGAACCTGGAAGGAACCATCGAAAAAATTCTATACTCATAGCAACCTGAAAGGGGCGACCTCAACCCATTGAGGGGAATAGGGACGGGAAGGCATTTGACTGGAACAATCGTGCTGCTCTTCTGTCTATCGGTGTTTGCCTTGGTGTCAGGCTTTAACGAGGGAGGGAACCTTATCGCCACCTTTCGCAGCAGCAGAATCATTCCCCGGCGGCGCATAGCCCCACTTCTGCTTGTAGCGATTGGTATGGGGCCGGTCATCTTTGGCACCGCTGTTTCGAGGACGATGGCGCTAGAAGTGATTCACTTTCCCTGGACAGGTTCAATTTTCTTAGAGAAAGCCTAAGATTCACGGATCCTAGGGATCGCTGAAAAGGTGAAAGTTCCCCCGAATGAACAAGCCCAGAAACGTCATATCTTACTTTCCGCACGTGGCGGGAACAAAAAAAATTATTTTTTTTGGGCTGATCGCAAAGGAGATTGTGTCTCGCATGGCGAAGTAATCTCTTATGAACACACCCATGCCGACACCCGTTGTTGTGGGGGCTGGACCGGTCATCCGAGCCCTCTGTGAGGAAATTGGATTCGTCGAGGCCATAAATCAGACCGTTGCGTGGGATTCGCAGCGTTGCCACCTGTCGCCCGGCGAACGGATTTTCGCGCTCGTCGTCAATTTGCTGACCGCTCGTCGACCTCTGTATCGCGTCCACGAGCCATTGCAGTTAACCGATGTGCCCTTGTTGTTTGGATCCGGCCGCACCGCGGCCGATTTTACGGATGATGCCCTCGGACGGGCTCTGGATAAAGTCGCCGCTGCCGGTGGCGCCACCGTCTTCAGTGCCGTTGCAACGCGAGCGCTCTTGCACGACCACGTGTGGACGCCCGATAGTCCGGTGTTTGTCCACTGGGATAGTACGACCCGCTCGGTCTATGGCACGTATCCGGACACCGGATCCGAGACCGGAGTGCATCCCACCTATGGCCATTCCAAGGATCATCGTCCCGATCTGCGTCAAATTCTCCTGACGCTGTTGGGGACCCGAGAAGGCATTCCGGTGGTAGGCACGGTGCAAGACGGGAATCTGAGTGATAAAACCCTCAATGCCGAGATGATTGCGGCCTTAGACGATTACTTTTCGCCTCAGCAACTGCAACAACTGGTCTACGTGGCCGATTCCGCTCTCATCACAGGTCCTAACTTAAAGGCAATGGCTGACCGTTCACTCCGCTTTCTCTCGCGTTGTCCGGAAACATTTCGGGCTGCGCACGATGCGAAGACGGCCGCCTTGGCGGCCAACGCCTGGGTTCCCCTCGGCAAAATCGGGGAGCGTGCCGATGCGGCCACCTACGCGGCCGCAGAACAGACCGGCGAAATTGAGGGCCGATCCTATCGGCTCGTGGTTTATCGCTCCGATCATCTAGCTGAGCGGAAAGCTCACACCATTGCCCGCCAGGTCGAACGGGCCCATAACCAGTTAACCCGGGCGGCGACTCGCCTCGCGGAGACCGTGTTTGCCTGTGCTCATGATGCCGAAGCGGCCGTGGCCGCTTGGCGGGCCACCGCCCCATGGCATCATGTCGAGGCGACGGTTGTCGCGGAAACGCAGGTCCCCAAACGCACAACCCGCGGGCGTCCCCGCCACGATGCCCCCGAACCGGCTACCACCACGGTATACCGGGTCCATCCCACCATTGGGGCAGTCGATGCGCAACGCGTGCAGGCGGCACAGGACCGGGCGGCGACGTTTGTCTTAATCACCAATCTGCCGGCCTCCTCCTTTGATGCCCGCCGATTACTCGAAGAATACAAAGGCCAGACGGTCATCGAACACCGTTTTCGCTTTTTAAAAGACCCGGCCTTTGTGGATGCGCTCTATGTGCAAAAGCCGGAACGGGTGGAAGCCCTAGGTTATGTGCTCTTGCTCGCCGCCTTGGTGCTCAGTCTCATCGAACGTCGGGCCCGGCAGGCCCCGCCCCTTCCCACGCCGACTCGCGGTCTGTTGGCGCGGCCCACCGGGCAGGAGGTGTTACATCATCTGCGCGGACTGATTGTCGTGCCGCTGGATGCCCAGACTCGTCAACTCTTTGTTCCGGCGGTTCATACCCAATCGGTGGCGGCCATTTTGGCCGCATTAGGTTTTACGGACACGATTTACACGCAGGTGCCCCCTAGACCCTCGGGATAAATTCCACGGCTTTCACCCATCACGTGCGGAAGAGGAGTCATATACCCTCTTATACAGATGTGAATATTCTGCGAGCCTCTGGTAACTTCAAAAGGGAATTAATTCATTCTTGTAGTTCTCACACCTGTGTGGTCCTCTTACATGGTGTTCATAGCCACTTGACCGTAATCAATTATCACCGGCCCATCATCCGTGAAGGTTGATCTTTCGCAAAAATTGCGGCAAGATGCCCTCAGAGGAATCGATCAAGGAGATGCTATGGGACGCTGGGCACTGACATGGGAGCGCATACGCCGTAAGGCTTTGAGTCATTTGCGATTACTCGCGATGCAAGTCGAATGGCGACGGCGCAACGCGCACAATCTTACATTACCGGTTAATGTTTTTCCAATCGATCGGGTTACGGTAGGACATCATACTTATGGTTCTCTTCAAATTCACACATGGGGCGATCCGTCAGAAACATTGTCGATTGGCAACTACGTCTCCATTGCACGTGGAGTACAGTTTCTTTTGGGTGGCAATCACGACTATAGGCGGCTCTCGACTTATCCCATGGAAACCATGGTGCTTCATTTGCGGTCCTTTGAAGCCTTGACGAAAGGTCCGATTCAAGTGGGAGATGATGTGTGGCTGGGAATGGATGCGATGATCCTGTCCGGTGTGACGATCGGTCAAGGCGCTGTGGTGGCGGCTCGTAGCGTGGTTACCCAAAGCATTCCTCCCTATGCTATTGTGGCCGGAAATCCTGCTCGTATTCTACGCTACCGCTTTCCTGACCATATCATCGCTATCCTATCAACCATCGACTATAGTCAGTTAGATGATGAGTTGATTAAAGAACATTCGAGTCTGTTTACTGCTCCCGTCACCGAAGACACGCTTGTCCAGTTGGGAAAGCTGCCACGGCGAAGACCAACAGACTAACAGGGATTAGTCCTGTAAATTTATGACATTTTATATCATGGTTTCCGTCGCTTAATTAGGCATGTGACGAATTGTATTGGATTCTGCCTTGTGCTTTAGTGTATTATGAATACTGATATTATGACTGTTTGTCGTATAAAGTTAGGCCAAGAGCAAACTCAGGCGGGTAAAGTCGTTCAAAGATGATATGCTGAATTCAACGGGATGTTAGGAATATTAATCATGACTGAGATATTATGTCATAATGCGGTGAATTAGGAACATCGGGGAGAATTGATGGTGGAATCCGTAAGTGTCGTCATTCCTATTTATAACCAGGCACACCTAGTGGCGCGTACGATTGAATCATTAGCGGCGAATACCAGGCAGCCAGATGAAATCATCATTGTTGATGACGGATCGACAGATGATGTACAAGAAGCCATTCGGTCATTTCAGACTAATAGTCCTTTGACTATCCGGTTGTTGAAAGTTCCCCATGGAGGTCCCGGACGGGCACGGGAAGCGGGATGGAAAGCTGCGCGGGGTAACATCGTCGCTTTTACGGATGCGGATGCTGTCCCGGCACGGGATTGGTTAGAGCAGGGATTGAAGGGATTTACAGATGAGCGGGTTGGTGGCGTGGAAGGCGCTGTAGAAAGCAGCGGCAATGCCACGATTTTTACGCATCAAGTTCATAATCGTTTTGGACGACAATTTATGACCGCTAATATGTTTTACCGGCGTTCGGTTATTGAAGCAGTTGGGGGATTTAAATCGCCGTACCGAGAAGATTCTGATTTGGCGTTTTCGGTTTTAGGTGCAGGTTACCGGATTATTTTTGTACGGGACGCGGTTGTATTTCATCCGCCGAGGCAAGAAAGCTGGCGCTTTTATTTTTCTAAGGCGCACCGCAAACGCTATGAAGGATTTCTCTTTCGCAATCATCCCGATATTGCTCCCCAGTATCTTCCACGTTTTCAACCCACGGAACTTTTTATCATCCTAGGTGAATTGTTGTCTCTCTTAAGCCTATGGCTCGGATCATGGGCATTGATTTTGGGGCTTTTGTCATTGCTCATTGGGTTACCCAAAAGATTAGCGGATTGGTTAGATGGTCGTAAATATAACGCACGCGATTACCTCATCGCATGGATTTTAACGCTGCTTTTAGTCCCGGTAGAGTTTTATTATCACTGGTTAGGCATCTTAAAACCTCCCCCGATTCCGCAAGAATTACGCAAATCCACCGCCAAAGTGGAAACTCACTAGCAATGGACGGGAGATGAAATATGGATAATGCGACAGTTGCTGTGACAATTCCGACGATGGGTGCGACGCACTTGGTGGATACGCTGGCTAGTTTGCCCCCGGGACTCCCTCTTTATCTTCGGGATAACCGGGAGGAGAACTGGGGAGTCGCCAAAAGCTGGAATTGGGGAATTCGTGAAGCATTAAAGGATGGGGCCCAGTATGTGTTAGTGCTTAACGATGACGTCCGATTGGCACCAGGCTTTATCGAACGATTGGTGGAAGATTTGCAACGGGATAACGTGATTTTGGCGAGTGGTCGTCCTGATCACGTCGAAGTGAGTCCGCCCACAAGGCGGCTTGCAATGAGTGCCTTTTTATGTGATCACCGACTTTTTGATGAAATTGGGGAATTTGACGAATCGTTTTGGCCAGCATATTTTGAAGATGATGACATGTTGCAACGTATTCGCAATACGAACCGCTGGAAAACCTGGTTTGATAGTGACGCAGTGTTCCATCACTGGGTGAGCTCGACATTAAGTCAATTCCGGGATATTCGACGCATGAATCGTCGATATTTCAAGGAAAATCGCGAGCGATTTTTTCAAAAGTGGGGATTTTACCCTGACGGGAAGTAATTTACCGTGAAAGATAGTAGGGATAGTGGTTAACGGGACTATCCCGTATTATGAAGACAGATTGGCATGCAGGCATCACCGATTTATGGTTCTTTGTTCATGGGCTGATGTTTCCGACATGGATACGAGTTCATGCGGCACGATCAAAATCGGTGCTGAAAGCTTCTTCAAAGCTTTTTCTAATAAGGAAATCAATCGATTGGGATTCTCGCTAAACCCATACATAATCTGTAAGGCTCTGGTCCCCAGGGAACGATTATTGGGATAATTTGTTACATTGGACGTGACAATATTGAACTTCTCGGAAGCAGTGACTGTCGGTGGAAATGACAATCAAGGGCCACGATAATAGACTCAGAAATCCATATCACCAGGAAATGACGTTTTCATGTTTACGGCGATGATATTTAAGTATCGGTAACGTATTCAACGCATTCAATGAGATGACACGGAGTGATGCCATATGTCGAAAAAATTTATGCCTGCTCTTCCGTTTTCGTTGTCTTTGGCACCTGCACCGATGTCTACGGAAGCGATGATGGCGAATATGACTCGATTTATTGAAAGATCAGGGAGGACTGGGGATTCTTTGGAGGAGATGAACCAATTACTTTTATCTCCTAAAGGACAGCAAGCCATCAATAATATACCGCCAGAAAGCCCCCGTGAAGAGGCCCAACAAATGGTCATGGGAGCTTGGTCTCTTCAGCCTCCCACTCGGTATGAATGGGCGAAACAGGCTCTAACGATTGATCCGCATTGTAGTGATGCATATTTAATTCTTGCTGAAACCACATCGACATGGCGCAAACAACGCCGGTATTTTGAACAAGCAGTGGCTGCGTGTGATGCATGGATTGGCCCTTATCAAGAAACCCTAAAAAAAGAAGGCGCTCCGGCTTCATTATATGGCATCGTCGAAACGCGGCCCTGGTTTCGTAGCAAAATGGCCTTGGCTCGGATTTTGTATGAGGGCGGATTTTTTAGTGAAGCCTTAGACATTTATAACGAAATGCTCAAATGGGATCCTGAGGATCATTTGGCCGTGCGTTACGATTTGATTGAACTCTTTCATGACCAGGATGATATTGATAGGTTAGTTGCGTTGCTCGATCAATTTGCTGAAGACACGACGACGTTTATGGCCTATGAAAGATTATGGGTTGCTGTCTATTATCAAAGCGATGATATGTTAGAACAATTGAATCACGCTTACGAGGCCAATCCCTACTTCGTCGAGGTGATAACTAATAGGGTATTGCCTTCGGATTCGCCTTATCTCACAGTTGGCAGTGTAGACGAAGCGGCGGCCTATTTTGATATGGCGGTACCGTGGTGGCTCAAACGCCAAGATATATTAGCCTGGGTTGTGACGCATTGGCCGCGAACCTAGAATAAAACACATGATCTCATGCTTTTTTTCGCATACCTTCGGCGATGAGAATCATGTGTCATTTAAAGTTTAAAACGTCTGCATCTTGACACATTTACAATTGGCTCGTATCGGTAAGATCGGGTTTACGAAAACTTCTTAGTGAAAAATATCGCTGATTTTGAAAAGGTTTACCATGATGAACCACATCACTAGCAAGAGTCAACGTGTCTTGATCGTTTGGTGACGACAGAAAATATATGTCATGTCGTTCGCCAAGACGCGAATCGTTCTGATTTTGCATTGCGTTTATCAAAGTATTCAAAGAGGCAGATGAATTAGGGCTCGGGGTCAATTCCACATTGGACAAATGATTAAGAATCTTGGGGATTTGGTTTTTAATCGTTTTGTTCAAATAAAATCCCATATGGGAAGCCTCTCGAAATGTACGGTTTGGTTGGCAAATGTATGCATGATAGTCATGATAGTCTTTCCATGCTACTCGAGCTGGCACAATGACCACCATCGGTTCGGAGTGATGAATCAGCCCTGCTTCTTCAAGAAATTCGGTAAATTCGACGAGCAAATACCGTTCAGTTGATGTTAATCGCAATGGTGATTCTTGTGGATCCAGAAGACCGACTAGGACATCATACAAGGTATTAAAGTTACTCCAGACCACACCGTGGTGATGGTACTTGACTAACGCGGCTGGTTCAGTGGCATCCGGTGTGAGAACGATAAGGCGTTGAAGACTTGTTGCCGTATTATTTAAGAGTTGAATATGTGCTTGAATTTGTTTTTCATTTACCGCATTTGTGACGCGTTTGACTTCGAACCAGTAGCTAAATGAGCTCGATATTCGGGCATCAGGGCGAGACGTGTTTCCTTGGGGTTGATTTTCAAAGACTATCAAATCGGTTTCCGGTTCCTCAATGAGCGTTTGGATAATAAATTGCATAACTGGCATTCTTAATTGTTTTAATACCGCCAATAACGTGGATGTGATTTGGTTTTCAGGTTGACTATATGTGGAAAAGATTGACATAGTGACCTCCCTTTCCTTCAAAATAAAATGTGGATTTTTACAAATTTGACATGATCATTATATCTTTATGGGTTTATCGAGCTAAAGAAGTTTTTTGGAAAAATCTATTATTTTTGCCGGTAGATTACAAGTCATTCTCGGGAATCGCTTAAAAACAGTTCCATCTTGATGTCCATAACCATTTGGAACAGAAGCCCTATCTAGTAGACTTAGAAATATAGCGCAAATCTTAAATTTGCTTTTGTAAAGTCAATACCGTGAGCTGACAATGCTACGACTCTGGGCGATAGCAAGTTTGTCTGCAAAACCGTAGGACTAAAAGCCTTGGTAATGGATGTGGCTCTAAGGAGATGAGAATAATTCCTATTTTATGGGGGACGTGGGCTGGATCTGTATTTACGGGACTTGCCGTGGGATCAGCCATCTCCCAAATAACAAATGCTATTGCGCCGGATTAGGTTCCTAAAAGATTAGTCGAATCAATCTTCAGGAGGCAATGCGAGAGTAAGTCGAGATGAACAGTTATCGTCTACCCATTGTTGTCGTCTCAGGTCGGGTTCTTACGAAAAGTTTCGGCGATGCGAAATATAAAGTTCTTGATGAGCGGAATTCCTGAATAACATTGAGGTTATGGGTTGCACAGGAGATTAATCGAGTGGTTGAGATCATGTATTGGCTGACAAAACAAGAAGACCTGTTCACCACCAACAGGTCTTAGCCACATAAAATAAATGGAAATGGCAATGATGCCGGGCGTCTACCGAATATGCTAGACAGGCTGAACGAGAGCTTCTTTCAGCAGTTCAGTTGCCATGGCTGTGGCATTTTCGGTCGGGATGATGTCATTCGAGCGCATCATATCCATTAACTCCGTAGGTAAAAATAACAAGGTATTTTTATCTGACTTGACCGCTTCTAACAGCACGTTAAGACCTCGTAGACGAAAGGCAACGGTGGACGATTCATATAATTTTGCCGCCTTCACAAATTCCTCGGCCGCGACGACTTCGGCTTCTCCGTAAATGCGTCTCGCACCTTTTTCGGCTTGTGCTTGGGCCTTCCGGCTTAAGATGTCTTGCAGTGAAGCAGGAATTTCCAAATCACGAATCTCTACGTTTTGCACCTCAATCCCCCATGATGCGGCACGAGCCCGGATTTGGGCGGCGATATCTTCGTCTAGGCGCCTTTGATCGGACAACAGTTGTTCTAAATCACTGCGACTGACGATGTCGCGAAGGGTGGTTTGTGCTGCCAAGTCAATGGTGGCTTGATAGTTTTTCACTTCGATCATGGCTTTCTTGACATCGACCACTCTCCAAAACAGGACAGCTAATAATGTAACGGGAACTTTGTCCTTCGAAAGCGTTCCCTCTGTGCGAAATTCTGTCGTCGTTATGCGCTTATCGACGATAACGGCTCGCTGAAACCCGCTCCACACAATATGAAGACCGGGTCCCTGATTGTGAGTATATTGGCCAAGCGTAAAAACGAGCATTTCATCCCACTGTTTCACGATTTTGACCGAGGTGATGGCATAAATCAAGAGAACAACACTAACAGCCGCAAGGGCGATATCAATCATCGGATAACTCCTTCTATATGAACTCGGTACTCTAATGAGATCTTGGGTTTCCTGAGGCGTCACGCACATTCGCGGAGATACATTGAGTATACGTCTTTTTGCCACAAAGATGTAAAAATTAAAAATATTGCGATCTAATAATAATGAATGCGAAGGGTATTGATAAATTCTAAGGAGTAAGAGCTCATGCGAGTTTATGGTTAAGGTGTCGATGAAAATCGACGAAACGTAATGACGACAAACATGACTCATTATTGATCGGATTCGGGGATTAAGGTGAGAATGCCCAAGAAGATTACCGTGTGAATACGTGCTGAAGTTTGCTCTGCCCCATAACCCACTCGCTCTATTTTCCATGAGTGAATTAATATTCATATGGTATGCATACCGCAACACGATGGAGTCTGGTTGGAAATGGAGATAATTGACATATTTACAGTTTTTGGTGGGCGTATTTTGTTCACATAACCAAATTTATGACGCGGCTCTTGATACTCAATATTAAATAAGTATACAGTTAAAGAGGAATGATACAACCTCTTGTGGTACCACGTCCATTCAATCAATGAGTATAGACAACATGTCGTTTGACATCGGAGGAGATTTTCATGGCACAAAAACAAATTACGGCTAAAGATCGCCGTGAAGACTACGCATTGCGTTATGTTCCCGAAAGTTTTCGCCTTTGGCACTGGTCGAGTATCTTTAGCGTTTTTATCGGCGTGTCAACCGCGATGTTTTTTCTTGCTTGGGGTGGACAGCTCACCTTGGAATACGGGACTTGGCCCACAATATGGGGAATGGTTTTTGGGGTCCTGTTAATTGGTTCCGTGGGTTTCTTCTTCAGTTGGGTCGGCAGCCGCACAGGACTTGATAGCGACCTTATCACCCGAGGCAGTGGCTATGGATTTATGGGGTCCGCCATTGCATCCTTGGTGTATAGCTTTAACTATATTATGTTCTTTGCATTTGAAGGGTCGATTTTGGTAGCGGCACTTCAGACAGCCGCTCCGCATGTTCCCATTCTCGTGTGGGAACTCCTTATCGGCGTAACGTTTTTGGTTTTAGCGATTTGGGGAATGAGTTTTCTCAGCTGGCTGATGTGGGTCACATTGCCCATTTATGTGATAGCTGTGGCCTTAGTCTTTTCTCATGCGGCCCATGTGAGTCATCCGGTTCCCTGGCTGTCCTATAAGCCCGCCCACGCCCCATCCACGTCGGCTGGACCCATTTTTCTGCAATTGGGCGCGACCGTATTCGCCTTGATTAGTATGGCGACGCAAGGCGCCGATTTAGGACGTTTTGTGCGGAAAAAAGATCAACTCGTGGGCTCGATCTTTAATGGCTATGTGGTGATGATTGTCACATTTCTCGGAGTGGTTCTTCTTGGTTCATATTTTGGATTGGAATTTCATCAAACGAATCCAGGAACGTATTTTAGTGGGGTTTTAGGAATTGGCGGCGTCTTGACCGTCATCATTACTCAACTGCGAATCAATACGATCAATGTTTACAGCGGATCGTTAGCCTATTCGAACTTCTTTTCGCGGGTATTTCACTTTACTCCGGGACGCCAGTGGTGGGGAATCCTGACGGCAGTGCTCGGCACATTGCTGATGATGGGCAACATTTTTGCGCACATGCTTCAGGTCCTAACGTTTGAAGGTGTGTTTATTATTGCCTGGGCTATGAGCGTGGTATCGGACACGATCTTTAATAAGTGGTTACTCAAAATTAATCCGCGTCCTTATGAATACAAGCGAGCCTTTCTTCCTCATTTTAACCCAGTGGGAGTCGGAACACTGCTCTTGGCGCTTGTTTTTGCCGCACCTTTAGCATTTGGGATAGCAGGTCCTGAAGGAGAAAGTTTAGCGCCATTTGTGTCAGCGGGTCTTGGGCTGATTTTCCCGCCCATTATTGCTTTGGCATTAAAAGGAAGGCCATATCACACCGCCTCTTCGGCGACGGTTCCCGAGACTTCCGAAACAACGCTTCAGTGTATACGGTGTCATGAATATTTTGAGACGATTGACATGGTGATGTGTCCTTTTCATGAAGGGGCTTTATGTTCTGTGTGCTGCGGATCGAACGCGGAATGTCATGATATGTGCAAAGCTGAGCCCAATATGGAGTTGACAATCAAAGTCGAACAACCCTCGATTTAACTTCTAAGGCGTCTGGGGTAATCGTAAGCTGAGGGGTGATGACATGATGGATTTGGCTTCCCTGACGGCCGTTGAAGCCCGAGATCTTATCCGCAAAGGGTCTTTTAACGGTCCTACCTCAGGTATGGCTTTAGGCTATGTTCAGGCCAATTTGGTGATCTTGCCAAAACACCTGGCCGATGACTTTTATGAATTTTGTCAAAAAAATCCGGCGCCCATGCCTGTTTTGGACCGGTGTGAACCCGGCGATTTTATTCCCCGCACCGTCGCACCGACAGCGGATTTGCGCACCGATCTGCCCCGGTACCGTGTTTACCGGAAGGGGGTATGCACGGAGGAACCCACTGATTTGAGGGCCATTTGGGCTGATGATTTTGTGGCTTTTGTTTTAGGGTGTAGTTTTACCACTGAACAGCAGTTGCTGCACCATGGGGTTCGGTTACGGCATTTGGAGCAAGGAAGAAATGTGCCCATGTTCAAAACGTCAATACTGTGTCAGCCATCACACGATTTTCACGGACCATTGGTGGTTTCGATGCGGCCGATTGCCAAAGACCAGGTCGCACGAGCTCAGGATATTACGTCCCATTATCCGTTGGCTCATGGAGCTCCTGTGCACATCGGCGATCCGGCCGCACTCGGGATCTGGGATTTAAGCCATCCGGATTATGGCGACGGCATTGAGCTAAAGGATGATGAGGTGCCGGTGTTTTGGGCTTGCGGAGTCACTCCGCAAGCGGTGATTGAGCAGATCAAACCGGACATTGCCATAACCCATGCGCCTGGGCATATGTTTATTACCGATTTGCGGGATGATGACATTCGTGATTGCGAGTTCATGGCTCTCGGTTGACAAGGTCAGAGGATGGTGATGGTGTGATCCGTGTCGGCGTTGACGTTGGCGGTACTTTTACCGATTTTTGGGTATTTGATGGAACCGATGTCCGTCAGCATAAGGTGCTATCCACCCCGAAAAATCCGGAAGAAGCCGTGTTGCAAGGATTAAAAGATCTCCAAATAGTGGATTCGGCGTTGATTATTCATGGGTCGACGGTCGCAACCAATGCCTTTTTAGAACGCAAAGGAGCGCGCGTCGCACTCGTTACCACGGCGGGGTTTGAAGATGTGCTTGAGATTGGCCGGCAGAACCGGATTGGTATTTATGATCTTCACGTGAAAAAAGCTGATGTGTTCGTGCCTAGGGACGGACGTTTTGGCGTCAGCGAGAGGATAACGTGGGATGGGCAAGTTCTGATATCCCTTAGTTCAGGGGAATTGGATAATCTCGTCCAACGTCTTAAGACGTACAGGCCGGATGCACTGGCCATCGTCCTCTTGCACTCTTATGTTAATCGGGTTCACGAAGAGCAGATCGTGAAAGCTCTTGCGACGGAATATCCCTATATTTTTGCCTCGGCCCATGTTAATCCAGAACATCGAGAATATGAACGAACGAGTACGACCGTGATTAGCGCCTATGTGGCACCCATCGTCTCCGGCTATTTAGACAAGTTGTCTCAGGCCACCGGACCCTCTCTTCGGGTCATGTCCTCTGCTGGGGGACATATGTCCCCTGCCCGGGTCTTGGATCAGCCTTCTTCCATGATGCTATCCGGTCCCGCAGGCGGGGCCGTGGCGTCTTGGGAAATTGCCAGGGCGCTGGGCTATGAAAAGATTGTTACTTTTGACATGGGCGGAACCAGTACGGATGTCGCGATGATTTCGGGAGGGATTCCTATTACCCGCGAGATGCACTTTGATCATCTTCCCCTTCGGGCACCAATGGTCGATATTCATACCGTGGGAGCGGGAGGCGGTTCGATTGCATCGTTTGACCGGGGCGGAAATCTTAAAGTGGGTCCCCAATCGGCTGGGGCGTTGCCAGGTCCTGCTTGCTACGGGCGCGGTGGAAATCATGTGACGGTAACCGATGCCAATTTATTGCTGGGCCGACTTGACGGGGATCATTTTCTCGGGGGCAAGATGACCTTGGATGTCAGGGCCTGCGAAAAGGCTTTTGAGCTGCTGGTAGATGACGGACGCCAACAGGGAATCGAGACGTCCCCGGATGAGTTGGCGGAAGGCATTCTTGAGGTGGTGAATGCGGCGATGGCACGTGCCATTCGACGGGTAACGGCCATGAAAGGGGTCGATCCCGCACAGTTTGTGCTCTTTAGTTTTGGTGGCGCAGGGGGACTGCACGCAGTCCAGTTGGCGAATATGCTCGGCATTGAGGAAGTGCTTGTGCCCTTAGATGCCGGTACGTTAAGTGCTCAGGGACTTGCCAGATCCCAAGCCTATGCGGATTCCTTGGTGAGCATTTTAGAGCGCATGGATGAGATAGAGCCCGAAGATATGGCAAGAATATGGAATCATTTGCAAGAACATACCGTCCGGCAACTGCAAAGTGAAGGGTATGAGAGTGACCAAATTCAGTCATCCTTTTTCTTAGATCTTCGCTATAAGGGAGAATCCTATGAAATTCTAACTCCGTGGCAAGGGAGTTTAGCCGATACGGCCGAGCGCTTTCATCAGCTCCACGAACAATATTATCTTCAATCTCAAAGAGATTTACCGGTGGAATGCGTCAATGCGTATGTGCGTTCAGTGTCTTTGGATGACCCACTACCCTTGCCTCTTTGGCCTAATCATGCAGCGGGCAAAGCATTTACCACCCGCAAGATGCGGTTTTCAGGAGAACTGATGAGTGCTCCATGCTATCAGCGTACAGACCTTGGGCCAGAACAGCACATAGAAGGGCCGGCGTTAATCATTGAGCCGACCTCAACGATTTTAGTGCCACCAGCGTTTCAAGCCCAGGTTGATACCTACGGGATTATTCATATTACCCCACAGTGACAGACATCTTGGACCTATGAAGGGAGGCTGCTACGAAGTGAATGCCGTGAAGTTAGAAGTTTTTAAGCACCTGTTTCAAGCTGTTGCGGAAGAAATGGGCGAAACCTTAAAACGCACCTCTCACAGTCCAAACATTAAAGAAAGGCGAGATTATTCTTGTGCGGTCTTTGACACCGATGGCAAGATTATTGCACAAGCCGAGCACATGCCTGTTCATTTAGGATCCATGCCTGCGAGCGTGGCGGCAGCCCTTGAGCAATTCGTACTAAAACCCGGCGATACCGTGATTCTGAATGATCCTTATCACGGAGGAACCCACTTGCCGGATGTGACGTTGGTTGAAGGGGTATTTGTCGAGGGAGATGACCATCCAGTCTTTTATGTGGCTAACCGCGCTCATCATGCCGACGTCGGTGGTATCAGTCCCGGCAGTCTTCCTTTGGCTACCGAAATGTACCAGGAAGGATTGATTATTCCCCCCATCTTATTGCGACGGCAAGGGAAGATGAACGAGGACGTCTTGAAACTGATATTACGCAATGTGCGAACACCTGACGAGCGTCTTGGCGATTTGTCGGCGCAGTTGGCTGCGAACCAGGTGGGAGCACGTCGCCTTCTTTCATATATCCAAGATCACGGGTTAAATGCAGTGCAAGCCTATGCCAAAGGTCTTCAGGATTATGCCGAACGGGTTACTCGTAGTCTTATCCAAGATATTCCTGATGGCTATTACCGCTTTGAGGATTTCTTGGATGACGATGGCCAAGGACATCATCATATTGCTATTCGCGTCGGCATCACGATCCAAGGAGATCACGCGATGATTGATTTTTCGGATAGCGATGGCCAGGTTGCAGGGAGTGTGAATGCTGTTCGAGCCATTACGGTCAGTGCCACCTTTTATGCGTTTCGCGCCGTGGTCTATGAAGATATCCCCAGCAATGAAGGAGGGTTTCGGCCTTTAACGATTGTTACCCGTCCCGGCACCGTGGTGGATGCCACAGTGCCGGCTGCGGTGGCAGGAGGTAATGTGGAAACCAGCCAACGCATTGTTGATGTCGTGCTCGGGGCCTTAGCCCAAGCACTGCCGGAAAAAATTCCCGCGGCAGGTCAAGGGACCATGAACAACATTACCCTAGGCGGCTTTGACACTCGAAAGGGCGACAGAGCCCGCGCATTTGCCTATTATGAAACCATTGGAGGAGGGGCCGGGGCGGGTCCTGGTTGGGATGGAGCTCACGGGGTTCATGTGCATATGAGTAATACGATGAACACGCCTATAGAGGTATTGGAACGTGAATTACCCTTGCGCATCGAAAGCTACCGTCTTCGTCGGGACAGTGGCGGCCAAGGACGGTTTCGGGGGGGGGACGGTATTGTCCGCATCTATGAAGCTTTGACGCCCATTACGGTCACTTTGTTATCAGAACGCCGGGAATTTGCTCCCTATGGACTTGGGGGAGGTGAACCGGGGAAACGAGGAAAAGCGAAACTGATTCCCATGGGTTCTCATGAGCCCATCTCATTACCTGGTAAGTGGCAGGGAACTATGCAGACAGGTGACCGATTGGAAATTTTTACTCCCGGAGGTGGCGGATGGGGCAAAGCGGATTAAGGTAATAGCATCAGCAAGTGTGTAATATTATGGAATAAGTTGAATAATGAAAACGAATTAAAGAGTTATTCCTGTCGAGGAAAATATTTGACATCAATGCGGGAAAACATGGGACTGTTGGGGACAAATGGAATGATCTGAAACGGATATTGGAAATAAGCGCGAGATATGGGAGATGGATGGCGACTGCAGTATCCAGATAATCTATCAGTCTTCAACAACTGCAGTGCTCCTCAGCCATTGTGGACGTCGGGAACACACCGAAGTGGCATGGACTTCTCTTCAAATTGCTTCGAAACACATGTGGTCACCTTAGGATTAATGTGCCTAATGACGATTTTAGAGTATTTATGGTGAGAAACCGGGGAAATGGATGGGTTACTCCGCCGGTTTCTCACGTCTAGGGATTTTTATCCTACTTGTTGGCTTTTATTTTCTGCGGGAATAAATGCGCTAAGAGTTTCGATTACGGCGTCGGAATCACTGACTGCTCCAAAAATACCACCTTGCATACGTATCATATTAATAGCAGCGTGGTGATTTGCGATTTCTGTGGCACCGGTGCAATCTTCCAGTATCACGCACTCGTATCCTCGATCGTTAGCTTCACGCATCGTTGTGTGGACACATACGTCGGTTGTAATACCAGTAATGATGAGATTCTTAATGTTGCGTAATTTTAACAATAAATCTAAATCTGTAGCGAAAAATGCTCCTTTTCCGGGTTTATCAATAATCATTTCTCCTTGCTGAGGATAGAGCTCCGGAATTATATCCCATCCGGGTTCTCCTCGAACCAGAACTCGACCCAATGGACCTGGATCGCCAATTCCCGCAGACATTTGGCGACTTCGCCATAATTTATTGGCCGGAAGATCGGACAAATCTGCTCGATGACCTTCGCGTGTATGAATAATTGTAAAACCCGGTATCTGTCGCACAGTAGTCAAGACTCGCTGAATAGGTTGAATTGCACGGGCGGTCAAGGTGATATCGTAGCCCATCATATCGATATAGCCACCCTTACCACAAAAATCTCGTTGCATATCGATAATGAGTAGTGCGGTATTTGTCGGGCTAAGAGATGCATCAAAGGGCCAAGCATAAGGATCAGATCGAATTAGATGCGTGGGATATGTCATGGCAAATCCTCCTCTAATGCCATATTTTGTGCTAAAGATGGAGCGCGAACAAATTGTGGAGCAGCCAGTGCATAAATTCCAAAAGACACAACCATTCCAATAACCGCGTCGGAGAGACCAGGGGCAGTTAAATGTGCTGTCAACGATGCAATCGCTCCAGCAGCCCAACTGATAAATGCTATTTTGGGTACCGTCACGTCAGAATTCTTAAACACCGTAAAATGAGCAATAATCGTTCCTCCAATGCCGGGGATAATAACCCCGAGAAACGACAACCATGTTGCCAATAAATTCCACATTCCGGCAGCGGCAGCTGTAATACCCACAATACCAAGGAAAAATGCCATCCACCGTAACTTTTTACCTAAAATATGGGACCATCCGACTGCGGCATTATATAAACAGTGCGAACAGACGGATCCTGAATTGATAAATAAGAAGGCTGCAGCGATGATTCCCGCGAACGGACCGAGATGGGCTATGACAGCGGAAAAATCTCCATTAGAAGACGCTCCGGCCGCGGTGACAACTGCTCCGAAAAACATCGATAAGAAGTTTGCAAAAGGGAAAGCCGTAAATGTTGCTATTACAGCATCTTTGGAAGATCGAGCCCATCTAGTAAAATCAGGAGTCATGGTTCCCGAATCAATGAATAACGCAATCACCATAGTAACCGCGAGACCAAAACTAATGCCGTCCGTTGCGTGCCCCGAATATTGAATGACATGGGCCCACGTGGTGTGGGTTAGGGCAATTTTCACTGCGTAACTGCCCATAATTAGGAAAAAAGGTACGGATAAGGCGCCGATAACGGACAAGGCCCGGACACCAATAATAGTGATAATCATGAACAGAATGCCTGCAAGAATATCAACCCACAAAACACTCGTCCCCAGAGATCCATGTAAACTCGCGCCTGTCAATCCAGTTTGTACGGCAAACCATCCTATAACGATCGTGGACAATAGCCCGGATGTTACTCGATATCCTTTAGCCCCAAATACTCGTGTTGCGACCAAGGCAAATGACATACCAGTTTTGGCAGCAATAGAACTTTGCATAGCCACATAAGCAAAAAGGATTAAGTTGCCAATTAACATTGCCAAAACGCCAGTGCGAAATCCTAATGCATTAACAATACTTCCCCCTACCAATGCGCCAGTTATGACCATTGGAAACCCGATCCAAACCAACGATACAGATAGTAGCGATTTGCGTCGAGGAATCGGGACCGGTTGATGTTCAAATTCGTTTTCTAACAGTGTTCGTTCTTCGTTCACCATGGAATTCACCTCCACAAAAATCTTACACACAATTACATAAACATGTCATTGTATCGGTGTATTAAATCAAAGACGTGACATTTATTAGTCGACTACAATGAAATATGTGTAACATGTTGTGTAAAATATTTGTTAGGTTTGTGATGGGGGTTGTGGAATGGTTCGGGTTGGGGATCTTTTGAATTTGCCAAGTCTAGAAGGAGCAACCATTGCCGTGGGCAGTGGGGGACAAACTCGTCCCGTTTATAGCGCAAATGTTATGGCTGTTCCTGACATCGCAATGTGGGCACAACCTGGCGATTTCCTTATAACGACCGGATTCATTTTTAAGGATCAACCTCATGTGTGGTCTAGTTTGGTCCAGCAATTGGCTGATGTTGGCGTAGCAACCTTGGCGTTTAAACCGGGACGATTTGTTGATGAAATACCAAAGGAATTACTTCAGGCTGCCGAAAAGTTTCAACTGCCAATTGTTTGGCTTCCTGAGCACGTGATATTTTCTCGTGCGGTATTTGAAATTGTTGAATATATTTTAAGTGAACGGCTCGCTTCCGATTATCACCTAATGACTATAATGCGGATGGGACTCGATCATGGATTGGAAGCTGTGGTGCATGAACTTAGTCGTCATTTTAACCGTTCTGTGGGGCTCTTTTCCTCCGGTGGAGACTTGCTAGCAAGTAGTAGGTTGGGTGAATCGACCATGAGTTTGCCACTTTGGATGCATGAGGAGGTGCAGACAAAGTATTCAGAAAATATGGTGAAGGTCATATCGATGCCTGAGAAATCAGATGGAAGCTCGATTTTATTGGCTCTCGGCCCGCGATTAGACAATGATCCTAGACATCAAGGGGACGTTTATATCATTCGCAATATACTATCGGCTATCCTCGTTCAACGGGAGATTACTTCGTCTGTTGAGCAAAAATATCGTGATATGTTTTTTCGAGATTGGTTTCACGGTCATCGTTATGATAACCAAGAAATCGAATCGTGGTCGAGGCGGTTAGGTATCTATTTGCCTCGACCTTTCCGTATGATATCCATTATTTCTTCCAATGAAGCTTTGTGGCATACGTGGACGCGACTTGTCAAAATGGAACCTTCACTCGCAGCGAAGGGAACTTTAGCAGGAGATGACATCCTCCTAATAGAGCGTGCTGATGAAATCGCATCATCTCGTCTTAGTGGTATTTTGGATGCATTAGACATTTCGTTTGTAGGCGGATGGAGTGCAGAACATGCAGACTGGCAGGAAGTGTCTTCGGCAATAAATGAGGCGCGAACAAGCCGAATCATTGCTGTTGAAAAACAAGGGACAGGTTTGCTAGCTTATGATCAATTGGGAGCTGAATTGATCCTGCATGAACTCAGCAAAAGTTCACAAGCTGCGTCATTTTGCCAAAATCTCTTTGCTCCGTTATTGCAATATGACCATCAGAATAATACAGATCTTTTATTGACGTTAAAAACATATCTTGAATGTCGGCGAGTCAAGGATACTGCCATAAAACTTTATACGCACTATAATACTGTCTTATACCGTTTGGCACGTATTCAGGAAATATTGGGCATGGATTTAAATGATCCCGAAGTTCAATTTGTTCTGCAGTTAGGCATTCGGATGATGCCATACTTTGACTCGTAGTTGTGGTCGTTTTTTCTTAACATGACTCTCGACGTATAAGTTGTCCGGATAGAATCACGGCGGCGGTATCCTCTAGTAAAGTGGTTACCATGCTAACACCATTGTAAATGGCGCTGCCCGTGCCGAATTTGGGTGGCTATGCCAAGAATAGGGATAAGACCTGAGCTTTTATGAAGAAAATAAAATCGCTTCCCTTCGCGAGATGGATTTTAGCGGCTCATTAGAATCATTGGAACGAAATGAACAAACAAGGCATTGTGGGACGTCGACTCGAGAATTGGTACGACAATAATCCATGGCTCAATGCAGATGATGGAGTATGTCTTGAACATCTAGTCCAAGCGGCCAATACGACGAAACCGCCCAATTATCAGCAAATAGTAGCTTTTAACCAGCAACGTGTCTCCTGGCGGTGGATCACTTTCAAGAAGCCGAAATCGGTCCTAATCGTTTCAGCATACATGGTCGTTAAGAAGTGCTGTTGACAATACCCGAGGAGTCTTCCCAATGAATCCTCGGGTCTTATTTTTCTCTAGGGATTTGTATCCTTGCCTAAAATTTTTACGGTTGTTTTGGGCAAAGCGTGATAAGGTAATATTAATATTTCATTAATATTCGGATGTTTTTCGGGAGCGATCGCTATGGTCCCATATGATATTCCTCCGGCGACGATGGAGAAATTACTGGCTGTAGCCAGAACCCTGACCTCGCATCGCGATTTAGACGGTGTACTGCATGATTTGCTGCAAAGCAGTTTGGACTTGATTCCGGGAGCGGATTTTGCTTGTGTGTTTTTGTATGATCCCCATGAGAATGCTTTGATCCCGGTGGGCGGAGTCGGTTTTGATCTCAACATTATGAAAGCCGTGCGCTTAAAACCTGGGGAATCGTTAACGGGCAAAGCTTTTTCGCAAAGACGGGCTGTTCTCTTGCCTACGCCCGAAGCAATTCGACGCGCACAAAGCAATTTAAGTCCAGAGCATGACCAATTGGTCCGGCAAGCCGTCGGGCGTCCGTCAAATCCGGTGCGGAGTTCAGTGGCTGCGCCGCTGATAATCGGTGAAAAGACAGTGGGTGTGCTTGTCGTCGACAACTATGATACGGATCGCGATTTTAATGAACGGGATTTAGCGGTGGTGACGGCACTGGCCGATCATGCGGCCGTGGCGGTGGCGAATGCGCAAGAACATGCCCGTCGCAAAGCCATTTCCCAGGAACTGCAAAAAACTCTCAACATTCAAAAGCAACTTTTAGCCAGTTTGGTAACGGAAAAAGAGGGACTCACGGGATTGACCCAAACGCTATGGCGGCAAATAAACCACCGGTCGATTAGCGTGCATGATTGGAATCACCGGCTGGTCGCAAGAATGGGGGAGATGCCGACGACCTCCCAGAGTTATATTGTGCAAGCGGGAGGGCAAAAACTCGGTACGCTGGATATTGGGGGAGGACCTCTGACGAGACTTGAACGGGTTGCGGTAGATCAGGCATTGCTGCTCTATGCTATTGAGCTCTTGCGCCAACAATCTTTAGAACGCGAACGTCGACACATCCAAACGGATCTCTTTCACCGCATTTTGGAGGGGGACCAATTTTCGGTTAATGCCTTGGCCAATCAATATCACCTCAGTAATCAGGTGTGGGAATTTGTCTTAATTGGGATGCTTTCTCAACACGGCGAATTATCTGATGCGATAGCACAAGAATGGATGGATTGGTTAAATCATTTCCACATTCCTCATAGTGTGATGCAAAACACGATCGTGCTGATTTTAACTTCTAGTAATCAAGAAAGATTTCAGCATTATTTTGAGAGGCGGCAAGGTTCTTGGCTGAGTATTTGGAGTGAACGTCAACATCATGTGTTAGCCATGAGTGATGAATTTGCATCCGTATTACGGCTTTGGCGTTTTTTTCAACGATATCCGTTATTAGTGCCATCACATACTCGAGCCATTAGAGTGCGTGATTTTCCGGAAGTGAAAATCTGGGAATCCGTACCCAAAATATTGCGTGATGAATTTGTGCAACAAGTTCTGGGCCCTATTGGGCACGATGAGATCCTGCTTTCGACATTGCGCGCCTGGATTTTCTCAAACCGTTCTTATTCGGCGGCCAGCCAAGTCTTGCAAACGCATCCCAATACTGTCAGGTACCGTATGGATAAAATCTCGCATCTTCTTGGACGATCATTGGATAACGACCGGGATGTGATGCTATTAAGGATGGCACTGATATGGGAAGGAGACTGGGAATCCCTCAACTATGCGGTGCGCTGACGCTTCCGGCATTATGATTGTATTTGTGGTCGGTGAAACCCGCGGAGTTTGACCGATTCAATCCACTTCAAGGGATGTGATAAAAAATGGCCTGACTGATTGAAGGGTATGGAAGGCCATTCAACCCTCATGTCTCATAAATATGCATTAAGATTTTTCATTGCAGTTTTAATTATGATTAGCAGATCAAACAATTTTAGAGAAATGTTGCTTGTAATTTCATACAAATAACTCGGGACATTATTATATGGGATTCCATATCGGTCACTGGGGGACAATCCTTATACTTCATGCATATCCAACATGAAGGAGAGGATTCAGTCAGAATGTCTATCCACCATGAGGCCTCTGAATTATCCACCCAGTTAACGACATGGCGAAGACATCTCCATGCTCATCCTGAAGTCAGCTTTCAAGAATTCGAAACCCAAAAATATCTTTTGGATCAATTAGAGAGTTTAGGTCTGAAACCCTACCGGATAGGCCAAACAGGGGTAGCTGTCGATATAGGTGAAGGATCGAAAGGTGTGGCCATACGGGCGGATATTGATGCCTTGCCCATCCAGGAAGAATCTAACTGGCCGTTTCGATCCGTAAATGACGGCGTGATGCATGCCTGCGGACATGACGGTCATACCGCTATTCTTCTTGGCGTCGCCAAGATATTAGCCTCAAGGCAAGATCAATTACCCGGACGAATTCGATTAATGTTTCAGCCTGCTGAGGAGAAGATACCGGGAGGCGCAAAGCTTCTTATCCAAGATGGCGTATTAGACGGGATCGATCGTGTATTAGGATTGCATCTTTCTTCAGACATGCCTACTGGTACAGTAGGAGCGGTTGTGGGGGCTCAGACTGCGAATGCCGACAGTTTCACTATTGATATTGAGGGTCAAGGCGGGCACGGTTCCCAACCCCATTTATCTATTGATCCTATTATCGTGGGGTCCGAACTGACATTGGCCATTCAAAGCATTGTGAGCCGCAGTATGAATCCTCGCAGTCCAGTTGTCGTGACGATCGGCACCTTTCACAGTGGAGCGAATTTTAACATCATTGCTCCCCGCGCTCGTCTGACGGGTACAGTCAGGACTTTTAGTGTGGAAGACCGCCGCCAAGTCCGGCGCCGTCTCGAAGAATTGGTGGCGCATATTAGTGCTGCCCACGGTGCGCATGCGGTCTTAGACTATGTTGAAGGCTATCCCAGCGTCACAAACAGTGAACGTGAAACTTCAATTGTCCGTGAGGTTGCTGCGAGATTGCCCGGAATTCAATCATGGATGGACATTGAGCCTCTTATGGCCGGAGAAGATTTCTCTTATTACCAAGAAGTCTGTCCGGGAACCTTTTTCATGTTAGGGTGCCGCAACGAAGAACAAGAAGCTATCTGGCCTCACCACCATCCCCGCTTTACACTCGACGAAAACGCTTTGCCCTTGGGGGTATCACTACTTTCGGAAACTGCCTTGCAGTACTTGCTTTTGCCGTGAGTGAAATCAGGTTGTCTTTATTACAAGGAGGAACCCGATGAAGATTAATACGTTTTCAATTACCGCACGATGTTCTGAAACAGGCCAATTGGGTATTGCGGTGTCCACAAAAGTTCCCGCGGTGGGCATGTTGTGCCCATTTGTAGAAAGCGGAGTTGGTGCTATAGCGACACAATCGTTTGTGAATCCCTATTTGGGAATTTGGGGACTTGAATATATGCGGCAAAATCACAATGCGGAAGAAACCCTCGAATTCCTTAAAACGCTAGACCCCGGGTTTGACTACAGACAGCTTGCGATTGTGGATCGATGGGGGAACGCGGCGGCTTTTTCGGGAAATGCCTGCGATACCTGGTATGGCCATCGTGTTGGGCCCAACTATGCCGTAGCGGGTAATATGCTCGTCAATGAAGACACGATTTTAGCCATGGAGCAAAGTTTTCAGCGTACAGCAGGCGAAAGTTTGGCTGAACGTCTCATTAAGGCACTTTTAGCGGGACAAGAGGCGGGGGGAGATAAGCGTGGAAAGCAGTCTGCAGCTCTTAAGGTCTTTGGAACAGAGTCTTACCCGCTCTTAGAATTGCGCGTAGATGAGCATCCCGACCCCGTTCAGGAATTATGGCGAATATACCAGGTAGCCCAAGAATCGTTAATTCCCTTAATTGCTATGTTGCCAACACGTGAAAGTCCAGCTGGACACTTTGATTTTGAAGAATCTCGAAAACGGGGGTTATTGCAAGATGGACGTTAAAACAAAATCGCGGGTCATTGTAATGGCGACAATCTTGTCATTGTCACTGCTTGCCGCTGGATGCGGATCCACGTCAACAACGTCGTCATCTTCTCCAAGCGGCGGGACGAGCAATGGCAAGTTAATTATTGGTTACGAAGCGGATGCAACAAGCCTTGACCCGGGGCAAGTCACCGATATCAATTCTGGACAAGTTCTTAATCAGATGTACGATACACTTGTTCAGTATAATTCTCAAGGACAGCTCATTCCCGATTTGGCCACATCGTGGTCGTCATCTCCGAATCATCTTCAATATACATTTACGTTACGTAAAGGTGTTCGATTTTCTAATGGCGATCCATTGACTCCCGCCAGTGTTGTCTATTCATTTGAACGGATGTTGAATCCTCAAAATCCAGGATATAAATACGGCCCTTATCCATTTGGCGCATTTTTCTATGGGGATATCTCAAATGTCACCGCGGATGGCAACGATAAAGTAATTTTTAGTCTGAAACAGCCAGAAGCCTCATTTCTTCAAAGTTTAACCGTCCTTACTGGCGCCATTGTGGATCCGAAGGTCGCTCTCCAAGATGGAAAAACTTTTTCGTTGCATGGCGCTGGAACAGGACCATACATGCTGGAGTCATGGCAAAGAGGGCAACAACTTGTCTTAAAACCCAATCCTTATTATTGGGGACCAAAACCCCAGTTATCCAAAGTTGTTTTTGTCCCTATTGTTCAATCATCAGAACGTGCGACCGACCTCGAATCCGGTTCGGTGAATATGGTGGTCAATCCTGCTCCCGTGGATTTGTCACAAATTCGTGCGGCGGGTGATGTAGTGCAAATGCAAGCTGGTCCGCATATTTGGTGGATTGGGATGAATCTGTTACAAGCACCCTTTTCCTCCGTTAAAGTTCGTCAAGCGTTGAATTATGCGATTAATCGTACAGCGATCACCAAAAATATCTTGTACGGCACCGGAATTCCAGCCGATCAACCCTTGTCACCGGATCAAATGGGATACAATCCTCATGTCAATCCCTATCATTATAATCCGCAAAAAGCCAAACAACTTTTAGCAGAAGCGGGATATCCCAATGGCTTCACAGCTACACTACTAGTTCCGACTTCAGGATCCGGTATGCAAAATCCCGTATCCATGGCGACAGCCATTCAGGGTGAATTAGCTCAGATTGGAGTAAAAATTAACATTGAACAAATCGATTGGGGTACATTTTTAAATAAAATTGCGGAAGGAGCAAAAGCGGCGAATCTCCAAATGTGGGAATTGTCGTGGATGGACTCTGCTGTCGATCCGTCTTTGGTCTTAAATCCTTTGCTGGCTTCCTCGTCATGGCCCCCGGGATTTAATACGGGCTTCTATAAAGATCCTCGGGTCGATGCCTTGCTGCAAGAAGCGGAATTAACACCTTCCGATAGCGAACGGGCAAAATTGTATCAAGAAGCCGAAGCGCTAATCAATCACGATGCCCCATGGATTTTTGTGGACCACGCTAAAGCGGTTGTGGCTTATTCCCCTTCCGTAAAAGGATTTCACCTTAATCCGACATTTCCGTTCTACATTAATCTGCGCGGAGTCTCTATGAAATAGCGGAAAGAGGTGAGAAGGCATGGCTCAATTTTTAATTCGTCGCTTTCTCTTGTTGATTCCTGTGATGTTTGGCGTCACCGTCCTGATCTTTTTGGCACTCCATTTGGCCCCCGGTAATCCGGCGCAATTATTACTCGGTCCCATGGCGACGCCGAGTCAGCTTCATGCGATAACGGTCCAATTGGGATTGAACCAACCTTGGCCTGTGCAATATAGCAAATGGGTAATTGATTTGCTGAGAGGAAATATGGGCCAATCGATTCAACTACATGAGGCCGTAACTCCCCTAGTGTTTGCAAAATTGAAAAACACCTTGATTTTAGCGAGTGGCGCGTTTGTCTTATCCTCAGTTGTCGGAATCAGTGTGGGCGTGATAGCGGGAATTAAGGAAAACTCGTGGATTGACGTGATGGCGAATGTAGCCAGTTTTACCGGACTGAGCGTACCGGTATTTTGGCTGGGATTAGTGGCGATTTTGATTTTCGGCTTAAAGTTACACTGGTTTCCCGTTACGGGCATGTATGCGTTGGGAACGTCGGGATCATTGGGACAATTGCTGAGTCATTTAGTGCTTCCTGCCGCCACCTTAGCGGTGGCGCCAGGGGCCGTGATTGCGCAACTCACCCGAGTGGCCATCATTGAAGAAAGGCACCAACTTTATGTGAGAACAGCCATCGCTAAGGGCCTGAGCGTTAATAAAGCGGCCGTTCGTCATGCTCTCCGGAATGCATGGATTCCCATTGTTACCACGTTGGGATTAGAAGTGAACTATTTAATTGGAGGAGATGTGTTGGTCGAGAATATCTTTAATTGGCCTGGAATCGGTCAGTTGTTGGTGCAGTCCGTTTTAGCCAGGGATTATCCAACGATTCTAGGTGCGTCTGTTGTATTGGCTACGATATTCGTTCTTGTCAACTTTGCGATTGACGCGGTTTACCCGTTAATTGATCCCCGGGTGAAAGCCAATGGCTAATGGACTAGAAGTGAGTAATATTCCCGAAACGACCTTACTAGAACAGGAAACAACATCGGCACGGCGTATTCGGCGGAATGGATATTTCGTGGTCGGGAGCAGTATCGTGGTGATTCTCATCCTGCTCAGCATTTTAGCGCCTTGGATTAGCCATATAAATCCCAATATCACAGAATTGAGTGCACCGTTACTGCCTGTAGGAACTCCGCATCACTGGTTGGGCACGGATCAACTAGGCCGTGACCAGTGGACACGTGTTCTCTATGGGGGACGAACCACTTTGTTATCGGGAATCTTGGCATCCGCTATCTCAACTTTTGTGGGGGTTATCATGGGTGTTATTGCCGGATATTCCGGTTGGATTGTTGACACGGTCATCATGCGTTCGATGGACATTCTGATGAGTTTTCCGTTCATTTTGCTCGCCATCTTAATTGTTGCCTTTTGGGGGCCATCCACATTTCATGCATTGTTGGCGATCGCGGTGGCAAATGTTCCGTTTTTTGCCCGGCTGATTCGTTCAGAAGTCTTAAAGGTTAAAGAACTCGAGTTTGTTACCGCGTCTGTAGCCATTGGTGCTACGCAATGGAGGATAATATTTCGGCACGTGTTTCCGATGTTAGTCCCTTATATTATTTCCACTTTGTTTATGAATGTCGGTTTTATGATAAGTCAAACAAGCGCTCTGAGTTTTCTCGGATTTGGAACGCAACCGCCAACCGCTGAATGGGGGGCCATGTTGGCCGAGGCACAAACCTATTTGTCTGTGCGGCCGGGTGTTGCCATTGTTCCAGGTATTGCTATCGTAATCGCTGTGGTGGGATTCAATTTACTCGGTTTGGGTTTAAAACAACTTCTTTATTCCTCTCATTCTTAAAAGAACTTAAGGCGCATTGTAAAGGGGGGGGTCTTTCGATAGCTCCGAGATGATTAGGCAGTCACTTCGTGAAAATTTATCAATGTGGTATTGCGCGCCCCACTGTCATATTGACGCGGGGCGAATTTACGAGTTGTATGAGGTTTTTATTCCTGCCCAAAGCCCTTTGTTTTGAAGAAGCTTGTGTGGGAGTAAAAGAAATAACTAAGCAGAGAGAGTCCCATGATTTGGACATTTGGTCACTGTCTCTTGGTTTGTGACTTCATCCTGAGATATTCCAACAAATCTTTGAGATGGGTCAATAGTCTTATCGACGGCGGTATTTAACGCCTGGTCCGTTTCGATGAACTGAATAAAACCCAATTCGGTTTTCTATGTTGCCGGGTAAAATGTTGAAATTCCTTTCCGTTCTTCTGTAAAGGGGTTACCAATAGATATAAGTCTTCTGAAGTGCGTAATAAGTAATCAGATGAGGGAAGGAACATCCACGCATGTGAGCACTTCGATGCGGTAAGTCAAGTAATTATTTGGAACACTTAGAGGTGGTTGAGCATGCTGATTGAGGAATTGACGTGTGCCACTGAGCAATTAGCACGTCGAAAAACTGCAATAGAGAAATCCCATGACCGCAAAACGTTTTAAAGAAAACATTAACACGGTTATTCAGAATGTTGATACCATAGAAAACATTGTCAAGGCCGGTAACATTGCCATTGAATCGGCTCTTATGGCTATCTGCGTTGAAGCTAGCGATCGTGACCGATTGATCCTGGCGTTGAACATGATTTCCAGGAAGATTTCCGACAACTACATTTCGCCGAATACTTTGTCGGAATTGCGGACATGCGAAACACTTCGAAAAGAATATCCTGTTTCTTGAAATAATAGATCCCGTTTCCTAAGGTCTATCCTAGAAATTGGAGTGACTTTCAATCCTTGCCTTCCATAATAAATAAGAAAGCAATGATGAGGCTCATGTCGGAACATCAGCAAGCCTTAAAAAAACTGCAATCATGAGGTTATTGAGTCTTGTCGTCATGATGAAACGAGGCTACAGGCTATTTTGGGGGGAGAAGGAATGTTAAGGACCCGGCTTCGATCCAATGATATTTAGCCCATCTTTGACTGCCGTATTCTAACTCCTCTTCCGCACGTGATGGGTGAAAGCCGTGGAATTTATCCCGAGGGTCTAGGGGGCACCTGCGTGTAAATCGTGTCCGTAAAACCTAATGCGGCCAAAATGGCCGCCACCGATTGGGTATGAACCGCCGGAACAAAGAGTTGACGAGTCTGGGCATCCAGCGGCACGACAATCAGTCCGCGCAGATGATGTAACACCTCCTGCCCGGTGGGCCGCGCCAACAGACCGCGAGTCGGCGTGGGAAGGGGCGGGGCCTGCCGGGCCCGACGTTCGATGAGACTGAGCACCAAGGCGGCGAGCAAGAGCACATAACCTAGGGCTTCCACCCGTTCCGGCTTTTGCACATAGAGCGCATCCACAAAGGCCGGGTCTTTTAAAAAGCGAAAACGGTGTTCGATGACCGTCTGGCCTTTGTATTCTTCGAGTAATCGGCGGGCATCAAAGGAGGAGGCCGGCAGATTGGTGATTAAGACAAACGTCGCCGCCCGGTCCTGTGCCGCCTGCACGCGTTGCGCATCGACTGCCCCAATGGTGGGATGGACCCGGTATACCGTGGTGGTAGCCGGTTCGGGGGCATCGTGGCGGGGACGCCCGCGGGTTGTGCGTTTGGGGACCTGCGTTTCCGCGACAACCGTCGCCTCGACATGATGCCATTGGGCGGTGGCCCGCCAAGCGGCCACGGCCGCTTCGGCATCATGAGCACAGGCAAACACGGTCTCCGCGAGGCGAGTCGCCGCCCGGGTTAACTGGTTATGGGCCCGTTCGACCTGGCGGGCGATGGTGTGAGCTTTCCGCTCAGCTAGATGATCGGAGCGATAAACCACGAGCCGATAGGATCGGCCCTCAATTTCGCCGGTCTGTTCTGCGGCCGCGTAGGTGGCCGCATCGGCCCGCTCCCCGATTTTGCCGAGGGGAACCCAGGCGTTGGCCGCCAAGGCGGCCGTCTTCGCATCGTGCGCGGCTCGAAATGTCTCCGGACAACGCGAGAGAAAGCGGAGTGAACGGTCAGCCATTGCCTTTAAGTTAGGACCTGTGATGAGAGCGGAATCGGCCACGTAGACCAGTTGTTGCAGTTGCTGAGGCGAAAAGTAATCGTCTAAGGCCGCAATCATCTCGGCATTGAGGGTTTTATCACTCAGATTCCCGTCTTGCACCGTGCCTACCACCGGAATGCCTTCTCGGGTCCCCAACAGCGTCAGGAGAATTTGACGCAGATCGGGACGATGATCCTTGGAATGGCCATAGGTGGGATGCACTCCGGTCTCGGATCCGGTGTCCGGATACGTGCCATAGACCGAGCGGGTCGTACTATCCCAGTGGACAAACACCGGACTATCGGGCGTCCACACGTGGTCGTGCAAGAGCGCTCGCGTTGCAACGGCACTGAAGACGGTGGCGCCACCGGCGGCGGCAACTTTATCCAGAGCCCGTCCGAGGGCATCATCCGTAAAATCGGCCGCGGTGCGGCCGGATCCAAACAACAAGGGCACATCGGTTAACTGCAATGGCTCGTGGACGCGATACAGAGGTCGACGAGCGGTCAGCAAATTGACGACGAGCGCGAAAATCCGTTCGCCGGGCGACAGGTGGCAACGCTGCGAATCCCACGCAACGGTCTGATTTATGGCCTCGACGAATCCAATTTCTTCACAGAGGGCTCGGATGACCGGTCCAGCCCCCACAACAACGGGTGTCGGCATGGGTGTGTTCATAAGAGATTACTTCGCCATGCGACACACAATCTCCTTTGCGATCAGCCCAAAAAAAATAATTTTTTTTGTTCCCGCCACGTGCGGAAAGTAAGTTCTAACATGTCCTCGAGAAAGTTCTCCGTGATGATAGCCTCAGCACTCCAAAGATTTTGCGGCATGGGTGGAAACTCTATGACCCAGACAAAGATACGGTTGGGATCAATGTTTTGTTGCCTAAATGCCACACAAATACTATTTCCAATGGGCGAGACCGTCATGATGGTATAGGCAGGAAGGCCTAATCGACTGTTTGTGGACTCTTGCAGTTGTTCCAAAACCACCACACACACGGCTTCCACCAAATCGCGCACGGCTGCAATTGTTCTCCTTTTCTCATGTTTTCGAAATAGAAGTTGACCGACTTTGAGAAGACGGCTGGCTATTTGACTCGATAACTTTCTTTTCTTTTTATGCACACTATGCCCTTTGGGGACAGCAAAGACACAGTCATGTCCCTGTCCTGGCCACAGCTGTCAACTAGACATGATCAACAAGGTTAAATGTGGACTGACCCCATGCTATCGTCGGCCTTCCCTTGATTTTTGTGCAAAACGTTATGTGAGATTGATGATTAGAGTGATTCGAGAAATTCCAGGCGATTGCCGAACGGATCGAACAAGTAAAACCGTTTAGTTCCGGCGACTGTTTCACCTTCGATGGGATGAATACCGGACGCTTCAAGATATTGACGAAATTGGTCGAGATTCTTCACGTAAAAGGCAGGATGGGCTTTAGTGGCAGCGACAAAGTCCTTTTGAATGCCGATATGAACTTGCTGAGAGCCACACTGAAACCACATGCCGCCGCGTTTACGAAGAATGTCCGGTTTGGGTATCTCTTGCCATCCTAATATTTGTCCGAAAAACTGGCGGGCTTCTGCCTCACCGTGTTCGGGAATAGCCAATTGAATGTGATCAATTCCTACAAAAGAAAAAGACATAATGCATCTTTCCTCTCATCGACTGACAGACAATCAAATCTTCAAAAATATTTTAACATTTCATGGAGGATTCTTTGAGAAACTCTAGAATGAAAAAGTAAACTGGCATTGGTGGATGTGTCTGTGTTTGCCTCTCAGAGGTGTAAGACAACAACACCGATGGAAAGGATAAGGGGAGATAGAATAGAGAGGTATTGAGTGAGGTATTCCAATAAAAAAGCCGTCATGATTTGATAGTGAAAATAAAGACTATGACACGGACAAAGATGATAAAAAGATGGAGGATGAATAGATCCCATTGGAAAAGAAAGGTGAACATTCTTTGAAGTCGGTCCAGTTATTTGTCACCTGCTTGATTGACATGGTGCGGCCTGAAGCCGCTATTTCTGCGGTGCATGTGTTAGAACGCCGGGGGATTGCTGTCGACTTTCCCGAAGATCAAACCTGTTGTGGACAATTCAGCTATAATGCCGGTTACGCTCATGAAGCGGCTTTATTAGCCCGCCATTTCATCGAGGTGTTCGAAAATAAGAAGAAGGAGCCGTCACAAGACATTGTGGCCTTGTCTGGATCGTGTGCGGCGATGATTCAGCATACCTATCCTGAACTTTTGTATCGAGATGCCTTGGAGCATGGAGATTCGCCCGACATTGCTCAACAGTGGAAAGAACGGGCGATAACATTGGGCGAACGCACCCATGAATTGAGTCTATGGCTCCATGCCAATGTACCGAGTGAAGAAAGCTCAGAAGTTAAGGTTAAGACTGCCTATCACATGGGATGTCATATGAGACGCCTTTTAGCTCACAGTGAAGACGCTATGTCTTCCCTGCGCGATTACGGTATAGAAGGAGTGGAACCCAAAGATGGGGATCAGTGTTGTGGGTTTGGCGGTACTTATAGTTTTACGGAACCCTTGATTTCGACAGCACTAGCCGATGCCAAATTAGACGCGGTACAGCAGCTGCTTCAGGATCAGAAGAACGAGATTATCTGTCTAACGAGTGCAGACTTGGGCTGCCTTTTGCACCTAGAAGGGCGTCTTAGACGCACGTCTTCCTCTTTTCCCGTCTGTCATGTGGCGGAATTGATTGACCTCGCCGATCAAAACCGGTTAACAGTCGACACCATAAAAATGCTATACGGAGGGAAGGAACAATAAATGGCAGGTGAATTGCCCTATGATGTCAGACCGTGGGCCGAAAGACGGGATCAGGCCCTGAACGATCAGATTATGCGGAAGACCATTGGACGGGTGACCCGACGGTTTTCGGCGGCAAAGCGTGAAGCCTACCGCAAAAATCCAGACATTGAAGCTTCACGAGAACGGGCTACCTGGCATAAGCGTAAGGCGATCCATGAGTTGCCGGAACTGATAGACATATTAAGACAGCGCATTGAAGACCATGGGGGGAATACGTATTTGGCTGCGACGGCCCGAGAAGCCGTAGAGAAGGTTGTGAAGATTGCGCAAGAAGAACATGTCTCGTTGGTCATCAAAAGTAAGTCGATGGTGACAGAAGAGATCGCGTTAAATCCCGCTCTCGAAGCGGCCGGGATTACGGTGCGCGAAACCGATTTAGGCGAATATATTATTCAGTTGGCCCACGAGAAGCCGTCTCACATTTTGGCGCCGGCTGCTCACCGTAACCGTCAGCAAATCGATGCATTGTTTCAAGAAGATGCGCGCATGCATCACATCAGACCCCCTGTTAGTGATGGGATTGCAGATTTAACGCACTATGCCCGGGAAAGATTGCGTCAAGAATTCTTACAGGCTGAGATGGGCGTCACGGGGGGTAATTTTCTGGTGGCGGAAACTGGCACACTCGTCATCATTACTAATGAAGGCAATGCCGATATGGTTACCTCGTTGCCGCGCGTTTTAGTATCGATTGTCGGCGTCGAAAAAATTGTTGAGGACTGGGCGTCATTGATCGATCTCATTCAGCAGCCCGCGATGAGTGGCATTGGACGGCACCTGTCATCATATACCACTATGGTTCATGGTCCCAAACAGCAGGGCATGGCCGATGGACCGGAGAAATGGTATGTGATTTTGGTCGACAATGGCCGGATGGCATTACGCGATACCCCATTTGAAGAGGTGTTAACCTGCATTCGTTGCGGCGCCTGTTTGAATGTCTGTCCGGTTTTTCGGCAAGTGGGCGGACATGCCTACGGCAGTGTGTACCCAGGGCCCATTGGAATTGTAGAAACGCCGTTATTGACAGACTTGACAATCTTGCCAGAGTTGCCGTCCTCATTATGCACGTTGTGTCATGCTTGTGAGGAAGCTTGTCCGATGGAGATAAATCTCCCCAAGCATATCGTTACCCTCCGGCAGATTAAAGTCAAAAGACAAATGAATAAGGGAATTCAGGACTGGACAATGCGAACATGGGCGCGGTTTTGGATGACGCCAAAAGGATATCACCGCTCCATTCGCATTGCCCGGTTAGGACAAAAATGGTATCAAAAGCCTGGGCAAGCAAGCCTTCACAATGCGCCGGGAATATTTGGGGGATGGTTTGAAACCCGGGATATGCCGCCCGTCGCTGCGGAAACTTTTCATGAGTGGTGGAAAAATCATCAGCCATCCACCACAAAGGGATTGCCAAATCCGTAATCGAGAGGGGAGTGCCGGCTATGGATAATGTCATTGAACAATTTGGGCAACGGTGGCAGGGCGGTGGGGGCAAGTTTATCTACGTCAACAACGCTTGGGCGTTGTCCCGTGAACTGGAGGGGATCATTGCAGCTTATACTGATGAGCAGCAATCGTCCCGGCAAGAATTGATGCCGATTGCGGTCTCGGGATATCTTCCCGGGTGGACAGAGGATGATATGAAATCCCTGCTTCCTTCCGCCCAAGTCTTTTTTTGGAGGCAAGGAGACGATCCACGCATTTTTCGCGAACGCTGTGCGCAAGCTGTCATCGGCATGAGTTCTTGCCTCTGGGCTAGTGCGGATGCGGGCAGTATCGCGGTGTCAGCGACAGAGGACACCAGTTTACTGCCCACGTTACTCCCGCCGGTTCATATCGTCCTGTTACGTGCATCACAAATTGTGCCGACATTTCAGGAAGCGATGGCACAGATGTATCAGCAGGCACAGACCGAAAAACACTGGCCGTCTTTGCTTAAAATTATTGCGGGTCCCAGTATGACTGGGGATATTGAGGGACAGCTCATTATGGGTGTTCACGGTCCCCAAGATGTTTATGCGGTTGTCGTGGATGAAGAAGAGCCTTGAACCGAAAAGGATGGGAGCCGAGGTAAACCGCTGTGACAGGGCGGAATTGGGGCGAGTAACAATCGGTGCTGTCTTGAAAAAATCCTGAGGAAAATACGGCATGAAGCCCTGTGTCTCGAGTGAAAGATATAGAGAGTTCAGTACTTTTATAGCAAACTCTTGTGATAATGAGGATCGGGGCGATGATCGATACGCAGAAATGTGTTTCTGCGTAGGAAGTTTTTTTGGGGCACAAAAACTTATTAATCTTTTTCCCATATTCTCGGATCAGCTCTTCACAGATCCTCATGCCGGTAGCTTCCATTATTTTGGGATGTCATATCAACATTTGCAGCTGGCGGCTTAGAAAACAATCATCATTCCCATCTTTCAAATTTAAACCAGGCGTTATGAGAGAAGGGCAAATAAGTGTGATGGTTCGGGCTCTTTTCGTCTGCAGTGATGAAGAGAGCTTGAGCATGATAAGATAGAGCAACAACAGACGATCAATCATTGGGGTGGTTTATGAAGCCTTTTCTGAAATGGGCGGGAGGAAAATACCGCTTGATTAACCGGATTCGTGACCGGCTTCCCCAAGGCACCCGTCTTATTGAGCCTTTTGTTGGATCGGCAGCGGTATGGCTCAATACCAACTACCCGCAAGCTTTATTAGCCGATAGTAATGGGGATGTGATCCGTCTTTACCAAACTCTTAAACAGTATGGAGAATCGTTTATTGCGTATTGCCGAACCTTTTTTATTCCTGCGAACAATGCGGCGGAACGGTATTACACGTTACGGGACCGCTTTAACCAATTGGACTCTCATGACGAGTGGGAAAAAGCGGCGTTATTTTTGTATTTGAACCGTCATGGCTATAATGGTCTTTGCCGCTATAATGCCGCAGGGGCTTTTAACGTGCCGTTTGGCCGATATGCCCATCCCTATTTTCCCGAAGAGGAGATGCGCTATTTTGCGATGAAGGCCCAAGCCCAAGATGCCCAATTCATTCACGCCGATTTTAGACAGGTGATGGCTCAGGCTCATCTTGGGGACGTCATTTATTGTGATCCCCCCTATGTGCCCCTATCTGAGACCGCTAACTTCACGGGCTATGCAGCAGGAGGTTTTTCGTCCCGTGATCAAGAGGATTTGGCCCTTTTGGCTGAAGAATTGTCCGAGCACGGTATTCCTGTGCTGATTTCGAATCATGCCACCGTATTCACCGAGAAAGCCTATCAGCATGCCGCAGTCGATTATTTTACTGTTCAACGTTTTATCAGTTGTGACGGTAATAATCGACATGGTGCTCAAGAACTTTTAGCATTGTTTACCCCCCTAACCGATAAAAATGGTCGCGTTTCATAGAATCCTTCTATACAAATCCCCTAAAACCATTGCCATTGCATATATCTATGTCGCCACTAGAAGAGACTATCAGATTTGTCATGTCCCAAACAGAAGAATAGCAGGGTTGTTTATCATTCTTATAGGAATGCTTCCAATTGACTATAAAAATTGTAGTTACCAAGTCTTTATCCTCGTAAAATGTTGACACGGATTATCACAAGACCAAGAATTAAAGTTAATTCGACGGGATTCGGGCGATTTCGTCTGCATCGGCTGTCAGATTATTTTGATTTAAGGAGAGATTTCATGGTCGAAATCTTTTTGACAGGTTCTCCAATGTCTTTGAATGACCAAAATCTTGCGGAGGGTTTGGCACTCATTGGGTGGACCGATCAGGATACCCGTCAAATTGCTCAGATCCCATGGACCCAAGTCGCCATGTCCGTCGTGCCGTCTTTTATTCAAACGTTAGCCGCACATCCGACTTTTGACCGTCTGGTTTTGGCGCATAGTTCCTATCCAGAACTCCAACGTCTGGTGTCCCGCTATTTAAAAAGTTTATCCCGTTCCCCGACTACTCGTCTGGCGATTCATATCGCGCAACGCATTGGTACCTTACACGTGCAGATGGGACTGAGCTCTCTGGCCTTTTTAGCGGCTTATTGGAGTCTGTTTCATGATGTGATCCAAAGTGTTTCCACATCCACTCCCGAAAATGTCCGCTGGCTATGGGCCGAAACTGCCGCGAAACGGATGGCATGGGATTTATTGGTGATGAGCAGTACGCAGTCCGGGTATTTCGCGGTACATGATCCTCTTACCCATTTACCGAACCGTTGGGCGACAGAACAACAGCTTCTCGCGCTGATGCGCCAGCGTGAAGACATCCTAGTGTTATTTGCAGATTTGAATGGATTTAAGGCGGTGAATGATACCTACGGGCATGACGCAGGCGACCAGGTGTTACAGGAAGTCGCGAAAAGATGGCGATCCGTTTTACGGGCAAGTGACTGCCTTGGACGATGGGGGGGTGATGAATTTCTTTTGGCATTACCCGGAGGGGGAGCAATTCCCTCGGCTTCGCACATCATTGATAAGTTGCTAAACGTTTTACAGACGCCGATTGTGATACCGGGACATCCTCCTATGAGTGTCTCGGCTTCTTTTGGGAGCGCACTGTTTCCGCGTGACGGGGTCACGGTTGGGGAGGTCATTCACCGGGCCGATCAACAGCTCTATGAGGCGAAAAGAACCCGTCAGCGTTGGGTTGAATATCCCGTCAAAGGTTTGACGGGAACGGTCCAATGGGTGTACCGCATTCAGCAGGCCTTAGGAACTGCTGATATTGTTGTCAACTATCAACCTATTATCGATTGGGCAAGCGGACAAGTCCACGAATGGGAAGCCTTGGTGCGCTACCGGGATGCGGATGGTCACTTACACTATCCGGGCGAGTTTTTGCCAGCGATTCACAATCATCATGTCTTACACCTGTTGGATTGGGCCGTCATCGAACAGGTGTTCCGTGATCTACAAGAGTGGGCATCTTGCGGTTATATCACGCGGGTGTCAGTGAACGTGACGAGTGCCGATCTTTTACTGTCGGACTTATTTTCTCAGCTAGACCAATGGCATGCCCACTATCCCTCCGTACGTCCCGACCATCTCGGGTTAGAAATTCTGGAATCCGCGGCGTTAGTCAATCCAGAACATATGGGAGCTGTTTTGCAGAGTCTGCGACAACAAGGTTACCGGATCGCCTTGGATGATTTTGGGACTGGATATAGTTCCCTCAGTCATCTTCAACGTCTGCCGATTGATTATGTGAAAATTGATCGCAGTTTTATTCAGGATTGGCAATCACCCGCAGGACGCGGCCTGATTCAAGCCATGATTGGCATGAGGCAGCCCTTTGGTTATGAGACCATTGGCGAGGGCGTGGAAACACTGGCACAACATGAGTCCTTACGCGCTTGGGGATGCACCTTGGCGCAAGGATGGCTCTATAGTCCCGCACGAGACCGGAACCATGTGCCTTTTTGGCAGTGGGTGGGTGATAACTAGGGAGCGCAGGGTATTAATGGTTCGTCACTAGCTTTCACATTACCACAATGCTAAAAAATAAATATGAATATAGAAAGTTCTTAACCCTCTACCATCGCAATTGTCAAACGCACATCGATTCTCGTTCCAATCGATTACCATAATTTTATCGTCGATCGGCAGTAGCGCAAAAACCCCCGGAGATCGACGACACATCGAAAAACCCGAAAATCCTTATGGGGAAAGCGTTTCGAAGAATCTACAAATATTATTTCCTTTTATTCCCAAATAAATACTGGTTGACACTCTAGACAGGGCGCAGCAAAATGGGTTTGTAGCCTACCTATGAGGAATTGAAACGGAGCCATCCGGAACGTCGAATCGCGTTCCGAATGGTCGGTTTGTAGCCTACCTATGAGGAATTGAAACTTTTTTCGGGAAGCCCCTTTTCTTCGAGTTTGCGGAAGTTTGTAGCCTACCTATGAGGAATTGAAACTGACGACGATGTAATATAGATATAGAACCATACACCATGTTTGTAGCCTACCTATGAGGAATTGAAACAACCCCGACGCGCAAAAAGCCTCGGGCGCCGCCCAGTTTGTAGCCTACCTATGAGGAATTGAAACTAAATTCCCCCGCAAATCCTGCAATAATATCCCTGGTTTGTAGCCTACCTATGAGGAATTGAAACCACGCCTTCACTCCACGACGGATAACACTGAACGCCGTTTGTAGCCTACCTATGAGGAATTGAAACAACAGGAGCGGCCCCCGGCTATCGCGGAAAAAACTCGTTTGTAGCCTACCTATGAGGAATTGAAACTCGGCTCAACATAGGTTGAACTGGTTCCCTTTTTTCGTTTGTAGCCTACCTATGAGGAATTGAAACCGACACGGATTCGGCGGCATACGACATGGACAAGCCTTTTCGTTTGTAGCCTACCTATGAGGAATTGAAACAAGCAAGTGTTTCAAAAGAAAAAAGAGGTCGTGATTACGTTTGTAGCCTACCTATGAGGAATTGAAACATCGTAAGTTCCAGTTTCCTCATGAACCCACCGCCGTTTGTAGCCTACCTATGAGGAATTGAAACCGCCGCGTCGGTGGGGTCCCACGCGACCTCGAACCGTTTGTAGCCTACCTATGAGGAATTGAAACGGTCCTGGTCCGGCACAGGACTTCGCGGTAGATGCGGTTTGTAGCCTACCTATGAGGAATTGAAACGCAGTCGAGCGGCGCGTATGGCGCCCGGAATCCGTGTTTGTAGCCTACCTATGAGGAATTGAAACACTATTTCGCGTGAAACCTTATTAGGATTAAAGCAAGTTTGTAGCCTACCTATGAGGAATTGAAACCCGTCATCGAAACATCGCCCGCAGCCGAAACTTGAGTTTGTAGCCTACCTATGAGGAATTGAAACACATTTCCGGGGTGCAATTCTACAACGAATTTCTTCGTTTGTAGCCTACCTATGAGGAATTGAAACCGCCCATCCATGGGAACATCCGCATAAGTCAACGTGTTTGTAGCCTACCTATGAGGAATTGAAACACGCATACCGCCGCGCATCCACGACCGCCGCATACGTGTTTGTAGCCTACCTATGAGGAATTGAAACCTGCTCAAGTGAACGATATAAAGTTAGCCATACTGAGTTTGTAGCCTACCTATGAGGAATTGAAACATTTCGACGGCACGCTGCATGCGGGCGGCCAGCTCCGGAAGTTTGTAGCCTACCTATGAGGAATTGAAACCGTTCACGTCCGAAATCATAGCATCAGGCGCATATAAGTTTGTAGCCTACCTATGAGGAATTGAAACTATGGGATTTAAAAAATGTGGTCCTTAATTTGCGTTCTTTTTTGTGATCAGCACAGAGGTGTGATTGTGGGCGGATTGATTGTTAACGGCCTTATCTTTGTCAATTGACCAAAATGTCTCTTGCAATTTCTCAAAAACTTGCCGAGTTAGGGATTCCCTTCTGTGTAGTTGCCAGATTGAAGGTATATAGCCCCAGTTCCCAACGGAACCGGGGCTATTTGCGATTAACAATATTAAGATATTACGAGTGCAAGTACTCCCGCCATGACGTGTCTTCCATCATCGGGCTCCATAAAGTGACGTATGGTCCTCTAATCAATGTCTTTAATACCTTATCATGCTGAGCTCGGTAACGCGTGTTGACGACCACTCGGGAGATGCCGAATTGGGCGGTAGCGAGGTCTTGCCATTCCATGTGCACGACATACTCCCGGGGTGTCGGAGCGGCTTGTAAGGTCTCAAAGTTTCCTGCTTGTGCACGCGGTGGATAATCGCCAAGGGTTTGCAACGCTTGATGGATTCCTTCGGGCGTTAGCTGCAAACTACCAATGGCTGATGCGCCAATTTGCTTCAGGACCATATAGCCGAGGAATCCCGGAGCCTTCTTAAACATTTGCATAAGATCTTCTATAGCCGATTCGAAGGCGTTTTCCATCCCGGGAATAATGGTGTGCTCAGATGCGGCAATGACACGTTGGCCATAGGGCATCGATACCGCAGGAACAGGTTGTCCTGCCATGAACTGACTGCCTAATGTCGCGGGCACATCTGTTAACGCCATGTTTTCGGGCAAGTCACTGCTGACAATTTCATAAATTGGTTCCCATGGACCTTCAATGACCATGCCTAAACAACTGGAGCATAGCCGGAAAATCGAATCAAATTGCTGTACATGCATTTCCTCGTGGTCTTCCCACCGCTTCCACATGGTGTATTGGCGAATTCCAAGAGGATTGAGAGTTTGGCGCATGTCCATTTCGGCTCCGCCATATCGTCCTCCCATAGGGAAAACACCAATTTGCACATGGTTTTGAAACCCAACAAACCCGGAATGATTGGCTGTGACCATACAAACCTTGGGACCCACCGATTCGAATAGCCGAAAAGAATCGGGGTGATTTGCAACTTTTGCGCTATTAATCGCGATAAAAGGTTTTGGCATAGTGCGTCTCCTTTCATATTTGGTGAAGTTGGGCCTAAACCCGAGTACAGTGTTGATCGACTGTAGTATCTAGACAATATCTCATAAGTACTTTAATGTTTAAAAGTTTGAATAACTGTGCAATACAGAAATTCAATGATAACTAGTCATATCAGTTGTATATTATCTGGAAGTCCCGATTAAGGCCGATGTTAAAGGTTTTGAAACGGTGTTGGGGATTATGATTGGAGATTGTCTATTGATGACACCGCACAAATAGGAGAAGCCGATGAAGCTTTCATAAGAATTGTCGAAATAAAGTATAAAACGACAGCAACTGATTGGAGTAATAGGAAAGAAGGAGTTCGGACGGAAGAGATAGCGTCGGGGTCTCGTCTGAGCAATGTGAATGCGTTGTGGACATTTGAATTATCCGCGCCTGAAGAAAAACTATAGTGTGATAACACAAGAAAAATGTTGTCGTTTTTACTGTACTTATGAAAGAAATAAATGAGCGAAATATAAGTCGTGATAACTAATGCGTGAGAATCGCCAATATAGAGAAAAAATATAGAAAATTGTATTTACGATGTTGATAAACAGTTCAGGATAAGTTTATATTAGTGTTAACGGATCTCCCATCTAAGTTTAACTAGCATGAATTAGTGATCCGGTTATGTCAATATTATTACTTCGATTAATCCCGTTTTCATTAACCTTAACAAATTAAGGGGGGACTTTTTGTGCCCGATCCGATAGTCCATGTGATATGGATTAATGCAGGCTTGAGCTGTGACGGCGATTCCGTAGGATTAACCGCGGCAACCCAGCCCAGCGTGGAAGATTTAGCGCTGGGATATTTGCCGGGAGTTCCTAATGTTCGCTTTCACTGGCCCTTAGTCGATTACGATAATGGGGATGAACTCATGGCATGGTGGTGGAAAGCCGCGAATGGTGAGCTCGACCCTTTTGTGTTAGTGGTTGAAGGTTCGATTCCCAATGAGAAGATTCATGCCGAAGGATATTGGGCGGCGATGGGGAATAATCCCGAAACCGGTCAACCTATGACGACCAATGAATGGATTGATAAGCTGGCACCCAAAGCATGGGCGGTTTTGGCAGCCGGCACGTGCGCGAGTTATGGCGGTATCCATGCCATGCAAGGCAATCCTACGGGCGCTATGGGAATTGCGGATTATTTGGGATGGAATTGGCGATCGAAGGCGGGCGTACCCATTGTGTGTGTGCCGGGATGCCCCATTCAACCTGATAACCTCTCCGAAACGATTCTTTACCTCCTCTATCAAGCCGCGGGATCTGCTCCCATGATTCCTCTTGACGATCAATTACGACCGCAATGGCTTTTTGGCCGGACAGTGCATCAGGGGTGTGATCGCGCTGGCTATTATGAGCAAGCCGATTTTGCCGCCGAATATGGCTCACCCAAATGTATTGTCAAACTCGGATGCTGGGGTCCGGTTGTGAACTGCAATGTGCCCAAGCGAGGATGGATGGCGGGTATTGGGGGCTGTCCTAACGTCGGAGGCATTTGTATCGGGTGTACCATGCCCGGCTTCCCGGACAAGTTTATGCCCTTTATGGACGAACCCCCTGGAGGAAAGATGTCGTCATCTGTCATCTCTCTCTACGGGAAATTGTTCCGGAATTTGCGTTCTGTCACCAATGACACGTTGAATCATGAACCGTCTTGGCGGCATGCCCGGGCTGAACTGACCACAGGATATCAAAAAGTATGGTAATTGAAGGGAGGACAATGATTTGGCTACAACGGAAGACAAAGTGAGCAGTCAACAGACAGGCACCAATGCGAAACTTGTCGAAATGGCGTGGGATCCGATTACCCGCATTGTCGGAAGCTTAGGGATATATACCAAAATCGACTTTGAGAACCGTGAAGTGGTGGAATGTCATAGTACGTCTTCGATTTTTCGAGGCTACAGTATTTTCATGAAAGGCAAAGATCCCCGGGATGCCCATTTTATCACCAGTCGTATTTGTGGCATTTGTGGGGACAATCATGCCACTTGCGCTGTTTATGCGCAAAATATGGCGTTTGGGGTCAAACCGCCATCGCTGGCCGAGTGGATTATCAATCTTGGAGAAGCTGCGGAATATATGTTTGACCACAACATCTTCCAAGAAAACTTGGTGGGTGTCGATTTTTGTGAGCAAATGGTCCGGGAAACCAACCCGAGTGTTTGGGCAAAAGCCCAAAAAACATCGGCTCCGCACGCTGATATTCATGGATACAAGACCATTGCCGATATCATGACGGCGCTCAATCCTTTTACGGGGGAATTATACCGCGAGGCGCTTCAGGTAAGCCGATACACCCGGGAGATGTTTATCTTAATGGAAGGTCGGCATGTTCATCCCTCCACGTTATATCCCGGTGGTGTGGGAACTGTGCCGACCATCCAGTTATTTACCGACTACATGACAAGGCTCATGAAATACATCGACTTCATGAAGAAAATGGTTCCTCTTCATGATGACCTTTTTGATTTCTTCTACGAGGCATTGCCCGGCTATGAGGCCGTCGGGCAACGCCGGATTTTGCTCGGCTGTTGGGGCTCCTTCCAAGATCCCAATGCCTGCGATTACGATTATAAGCATATGACCGACTGGGGCCGCAAGATGTTTGTGACGCCGGGTATCGTCGTCGACGGCAAACTCCTGACCACGGATTTGGTCGAAATTAATCTCGGGATGCGCATTTTGTTGGGATCGTCCTATTATGGCAGTTGGGAAAATGAAGAACGCTTTGTGACCCATGATCCCTTAGGCAATCCCGTTGATAAGAATCACCCGTGGAATCAAACCACGATTCCGAAGCCGCAAAAACGCGACTTTAACAAGAACTACAGTTGGGTGATGTCGCCCAGGTGGTATGACAAATCCTCGGGCGATCATCTCGCATTAGATACCGGGGGCGGGGCCATTGCTCGTTTATGGGCCACCGCACTCGCGGGACTTGTGGATATGGGGACGGTGAAAGCTACGGGTCACTCCGTCCAAATTAATTTCCCCAAGACGGCATCGTTTGGCGAAATGCAACTGGAATGGAAAATCCCGAAGTGGAGTAACGCGATTGAACGAGACCGAGCCCGCACGTACTTCCAAGCCTATGCGGCAGGGGCGGCCCTATACTTCTTAGATCAAGCGATAGCTGAAGTAAGAGCTGGCCATACCACGGTATGGGAACCTTTCAAAGTGCCAGAAGAGGCTATCGGCTGCGGATTCCATGAAGCTGTGCGGGGCGTGCTGTCGCATCATGTCGTCATTCGTGACGGGAAAATTGCGAACTATCACCCCTATCCTCCCACGCCCTGGAATGCCAATCCCCGGGACATTTACGGGACTCCGGGACCGTATGAAGATGCGGTGCAAGGCACACCCATTTTCGAAGAAAATGGACCGGATTCTTTCAAAGGCATAGATATTATGCGCGCTGTCCGGAGCTTTGATCCCTGTTTGCCTTGTGGCGTGCATATGTATGTGGGCAATGGCAAAACCGTTGAGGTGAATCATTCTCCCACTTATGGTGTCGGCTGTGCCCCTGGAGAGTAAAAGCTCCCAGGATTTTTCTCACGGCATCACGCTATAGCTCAGATTGAAGGGACATGAGACATATCACGGAGAAGGAGGTGCGCACATGATCCAAATGATGTTCACGCTCGCGTTTTTAGCGCTCGTGATATGGCTAGGGAAACTCATTTTGCAGTCATTACCGGATATGCAACGTTATGTGCGAATGCGCAATATGTAGCTCATGAAAACGGTTAAAGACGGAGTGAGGGGAGCGAGCCGATGGAAGCGTATCCTGACGATCTCTTTACAGAAAGGCGACGTCTACGTATTGCCGGATTTGTGCAAGGCGTGGGATTTCGACCCTTTGTCTACCGGGCAGCCCAACACTTAGGACTTACCGGCTGGATTTACAATGATAGTCAAGGGGTGTGCATTGAGGTCCAAGGGCCTTCATGGGCCCTGCAGCGTTTCCACGAACACTTGCTTTCTAAGACTCCGCCTTTAGCCCGTATTGACCACATTGAGGAAGATCCTGTCGCCATTCAAGTGGGAGAGCAGGACTTCGTCATTCAGCAAAGTGTCCAGGGAAAAGATCCCTTAGCATTGGTAAGACCGGATGCCTGTGTCTGCCCCGAATGTCTTCAAGAGATGCATAATCCTAAAGACCGCCGTTATCGCTATCCCTTTATTAATTGTACGAATTGTGGGCCCCGTTACACGATTATTCAAGGTGTTCCTTATGACCGGGCCATGACGACGATGGCAGGTTTTGTGATGTGTCCCGAATGCCAAAGGGAGTATGACGATCCTTTGGACCGCCGTTTTCATGCTCAACCGAATGCGTGTCCCCGTTGTGGTCCGCAGGTGGTCTTTGAGAGGGAACAAGAAATTTCTGGCGATCCTTTTCGACTATGGGCTGAAGCCATTTTGTCAGGCCAAATCGTCGCTGTCAAAGGTTTAGGAGGCTATCATTTAGCCTGCAACCCGTTTGATGAGCAGGCTGTAAAGCGCTTACGTCAGCGCAAGCGGCGTTACGGCAAGCCCTTTGCGGTAATGGCGAAAGATCTTGAGGTGGTTGAGCGTTTGTGCCACGTCAGCGCCAGCGAAAAAGCGTTATTAGCGTCGGTCGAACGGCCTATTGTGTTATTGCAGCGGTTGGACTTCGGGTTGCTAAGCCAAGATGTGGCCGGTGCTTATCGAACTTTAGGTGTCATGCTGCCTTATACCCCACTGCACGTCTTGTTACTAGAGGCGTTAGACGGTCTGTTGCCATTACCTGTGGTTGTGATGACCAGCGGCAATTTCAGTGACGAGCCCATTGTCACCGATAACGCGGAAGCCAAAGACAGGCTCAAAACCGTGGCTGATGCTTTTGTCCATCATAACCGACCTATCTATATCCGCTGTGACGATTCCATTGTGAAGTTAGCCGCAGACAATCATCCTCAACTATTACGGCGTTCACGGGGATACGTGCCAGACATTATTGAAAGTGACATCCAAGGTCCCCCTCTTCTGGCTGTCGGTGGCGAACTCAAGAATACCTTTGCGTTTTACCAACAGGGCAAAGTCTATTTGAGCCATCATTTGGGTGATCTGGAAAATATGAAGGCTTATGAAGCCTTTGAGCAAGGCATTCAGCATTTTCAGCGTCTGTTTGATTTGAAGCCTAAATATGTTGTGCATGACTTGCATCCGGGCTACTTGTCAACGACTTTTGCCCAACAAATGGGTCTACCGACCATTGCCGTCCAGCATCATCATGCCCACGTTGCTAGTGTCATGATGGAACATCATGTAGATGGTCCCGTCATAGGACTAGCCTTCGATGGGACCGGATATGGTCCGGACAAAACCATTTGGGGTGGAGAAGTGCTATTAGCTACTTTATCCGGATTTGAGCGTGTAGCATCTTTAAAACCAATGCCTTTGATTGGAGGCGACCGGGCGATTAAAGAACCGTGGCGCATAGCGTCAGCACTGTTAGCTCAAATCTTTACCCGGGACAATTATCCAGAAGACCTGGCCGTGATTCAGCAAATTGGCGCTCCATGGTGGCAGGTTGATGCCTTGGCGAGAAAAACTCACTCTTCTTTTTCTGTCTTAACATCGAGTATGGGCCGGTTATTTGATGCCGCGGGTGTCCTTATGGGGTTAGGGCCTAGGGCCAGCTATGAAGGAGAAGTGGCGATTATGTGCGAGATGGCTGTGCAAGACGAAGACGTTTCTTCTTATCCCTATGCCATTTTATGTGAAAGTCCTGGCCATTGGCGCATGGATCCAATACCCATGATTCAAGAACTCTTGATCGATATCACCCGCCGGGAATCTTTATCTTTCATGGCGACCCGCTTTCATCAGACCATCGCTGACATGGCGGCTGATACGGCCGATCTCGTCCATCACTATTACGGAATCGATCAGGTAGTGCTAACTGGGGGTGTCTGGCAAAACCAAGTGTTGACACGCCTTACCTTAAACCACTTACAGGAAAGAGGATTAAAAGTGTATCTCAACCACATCGTTCCCCCCAATGACGGTGGATTAGCATTAGGACAAATTGGCATTGGGTGCATGATGGCCCGTAATTAACAGCGCAAGACAGAAATACAGGCAAATGTAAAGAGGAGGAATGGGTGATGTGTTTAGCAATTCCTGGGCGGGTTACGGAGATTGTTGACCGGGAACGAGACATTGCCAAAGTCGATGTGACCGGGATTAAACGCAATGTGAGTATTACGCTATTAAAGTCATTGGGGATTGAACCCGGAGACTGGGTCCTCGTTCACGTCGGATTTGCCATGAGCAAAATTGATGAGCAAGAAGCCCAAGAAACATTAGCGATGCTGCAAGAATTGGGAACGTCACTCGATGATGAATTTGATTTGTGGGATACCTCGCAAATTGAATAAACCCTCAAGGGTTCCGTGATGAGGTGAGACCATGATGACCGACCAGGAATTAGACGCGATAGTGGATCGGTACTTTAACGAGTCCGAGAGGATTGCTCAAGCCTTTTTTGACAAGGAATCGGAGCGCCTTGCCCATGCTTGTTATCAAATGGCCCGACGATTTCATCATCAGGGAAGGATTTGGACATTTGGTGACGGCTTTTGGACCACTGATGCTCAACATGTCGCGGTGGAATTTGTGCATCCGGCGATTGTGGGAAATAAGGCGTTGCCGGGCATTTCCCTGAGCAATAACAATGCCTTACTCACCAGTCCGGATTCGGATATGAAATACGCGTATGGGCTAAAACGCTTGGCAAAATCCCAGGATATCGCGCTGGGTTTTTCCACAGATGGGCAAACTCGATCGATTTTGCAAGGACTTGCCCAAGCTAAAGCGATGGGGATGTTGACGTTGGGGTTATCGGGTGCACCGGGATTTAAGGAGTCGTCGGCCGACTTTATTTTCACGGTTAATAGCCCTGATCCGTTATTAATTCAAGAGACCCATGAACTCGTATGCCACGTGTTTTACGAACTGGTGCATGTGTTTTTGGATCAGGAGGTGCTGTTATGAACTCTTCCTCACCTCTATTTGTGGCAGTTCCAGGACTGCCGATTTACGAGGCTCATTGTGTGACCTGTTCTGATGAATTGCAGAAATTTCGCGTGGTTGCGATTGATACCGATCAATGGATAGCCCACGTGAGGGGAGACAACGAAGACATCTGGATAGATATCACCTTTGTTCCCGATCTTCAAGTGGGCGATGACGTGTTATGCCATGGGGGTACTGCCCTGGCTAAAGTGACAGAAGGGAATGACAAGTGATGAGCCAGTCTCAATCCGGTTCGGAATTTGATCAGTTATTTTATCCAGGGTTGTTTGCCAGTCCCAAGACTTCCGTGAATGTCGCCGACGTTTTGCAGCAGGTCACGATGTCTACTCGGCAAAAATGCCAAGAGACAATCGCCTTACGCCGCGAAATTCATCAAAATGCCCATCATCAACTGGTTACGGCGGCTAAAGCTATGGCCGAGCGTTTTGCTCAAGGTGCTATGTTGCTAGCCATGGGCAATGGCGGCAGTAGTACCGATTGTCAAGATCTGGTGGCGGATTTTATGGATCTTGACAAATCATCCGGGCTGTCTTTGCCGGTATTGGCGTTGACCCATGATGTGGCTGCGATGACTGCGATCGCTAATGATGTGGGTTTTGAGAATGTGTTTGTCCGCCAGGTGATTGCTTTCGGGAAACCCGGGGATATCGCGATGGGATTTTCCACAAGTGGTAATTCAGAAAATGTCGTGTTGGGTCTGGCTCAAGCCAAGCGTCAAGGTCTCTTAACCATCGCCATTTCGGGGTATGATGGCGGGAAACTTGCCCAGAATGCGGCCATTGACTACTGCTTTGTTGCCCGCAATGAACACACACCGCGTATCCAAGAAGGACAAGCGACCATTGCCCACATTCTTGTCCGACTCGTCAAAGCCCTCATGACATCAAGGTCCTAGGAAGGGAGTGGTTTGATGCAATTTATTGATGAATACCGAGACGAAGAATTATCCAAGAAAACTGCGAATGAAATTGCGCGATTGGCCAAAGGGCGCGACATCAAAATCATGGAAGTCTGCGGGGGGCATACGCATACGATTTTTAAGCATGGCATTGAAGATTTATTGCCGCCAAACGTCGATTTAGTGCATGGGCCAGGATGCCCAGTTTGTGTTCTGCCTATGGGCCGAGTCGATGATGCCATGGCCATTGCCAGCCAGCCCGATGTCATATTTACCACCTTTGGCGACATGATGCGGGTGCCGGGTTCTCATGGCAGCCTTTTGGATATCAAGGCTGATGGTGCCGATGTCCGCTTTGTGTACTCGCCCTTAGATGCGCTTAAGATTGCCAAACAACATCCGGACAAAGAGGTTGTTTTCTTTGCCGTGGGTATGGAAACCACCGCGCCGTCCACTGCGGCCACATTGTTACGCGCCAAAGCTGAAGGCATTAAGAACTTTTCGGTGTTTTGCAACCACGTTTTGATTATCCCGGCGTTGAAATCACTACTGGATTCTCCCGATCTTCGGCTTGATGGATTTTTAGGCCCGGGACATGTCAGCATGGTGGTGGGTATGCGTCCTTATGAATTTGTGGCACGTGATTATCACAAGCCCGTAGTCATTGCCGGATTTGAACCCCTCGATATTATCCAGTCAATTTATATGGTGGTGAAACAGATTGCCGAAGACCGGGCCGAGGTAGAAAACCAGTATACACGCGTGGTGCGTCCGGAAGGCAATGTCATGGCCCAAAAAGCGATGGCCGAAACCATGGAACTGCGGCCGTTTTTTGAATGGCGAGGGCTTGGGTTCATTAATTACAGTGCATTTCGCTTGCGGGATGCATTTCGGGACTGGGACGCGGAAATCAAGTTTCATGTTCCTGGTGTCCGCGTTGCGGATCCCAAGGCGTGCCAATGCGGTGAGGTCCTCAAAGGAGTCATCAAACCGTGGCAGTGTAAAGTGTTCGGCACGGCGTGTACGCCTGAGACACCCATTGGCACATGCATGGTCTCTCCCGAAGGGGCTTGTGCCGCGTATTACAACTATGGCCGATTTTCCATGGCCCAAGAACGCAAAAATTTATCGTGGTGATGCCTTGACCGGCTTGTGATAAGGCGACTAGAACCTCAGTACGGAGGAGGAAACAAACATGGCCGAATCGAACGCGTCCGATGTTCTCGCGAAAATTGAAAAAGCCCAAGAAGCGCGACGCAAAAGAGCGGTGTTACGGGAAACTCACGTGACGATGAGTCACGGCAGCGGGGGGAAAGCCACCCATAATCTGATTGATGCCGTCTTTGCTCAAGCCTTAAGCAACGCCTATTTAGACCGGATGGAAGATAGCGCGGTGATGCCGTGGGATACGTCTTCTTCGAAGATCGCGTTGACGACCGATACCTATGTAGTGAGCCCGATTAAATTCCCCGGGGGAGACATTGGTTCGTTAGCGGTTCATGGGACTATCAATGACTTAGCCATGGCTGGAGCGATGCCTTTGGCATTATCAGCCGGGTTCATATTAGAAGAAGGATTTCCTATTGAAGAATTACGCGACATTGTAAAATCCATGGCCGAGGCGTCTTTACGGGCCCATGTTCCGATTGTTACCGGAGATACCAAAGTCGTTCCACGCGGTAAAGGGGATGGTATTTACATTAATACCGCTGGAGTTGGGCGGTTATTGCCTGAGGCTTCTTTGGGCTATGACCGCATTCGGGTAGGCGATAAGGTGATTGTGAGTGGCGATTTGGGAGATCACGGCATTGCGGTCATGTTAGCGCGCGAGAGTCTCGATATTGATGCCGACATCACAAGTGATAGCGCACCTCTGCACCACATCGTCTATGACCTCATCACCCATTTAGGATCTTCTATTCACTGCCTTAAGGATCCGACGAGAGGCGGGTTGGCGACCACATTAAATGAATTGACCCAATCCAGCCGCTTGGCCATAGGACTGCAAGAACGGACGATCCCCGTCAAGGACGTGGTCAAAGGCACTTGTGAATTATTAGGTCTCGATCCTTTAACCATCGCTAATGAAGGCAAACTGATTGCGATTGTCGACGCACACGTGGCAGATGAGGCATTAGCCATTATCCGTTCTCACGAATCAGGACACCACGCCCAGATTATTGGAGAGGTTTTACCAGAACCCGAGGGCATGGTGTTTATGCATACCGATATTGGCGGGATGCGTGTCTTAGACATGCTCGTCGGTGATCCCTTACCCCGGATTTGCTAGGAGGACACTATGCACGAATTGTCATTGGCTATTCCCATTGGCGAATATGTCTTGCAGGAATCACAAGGGCGAAATGTCGAGGAAATTGTTCTGAAGGTGGGGAGACTGAGCGGAATTGTGCCGGAGGCCTTGGATTTGGCGTTGCAAGTGGTGCTGCAAGCCAGCTGTGCGGAAAAGGCCTGTATTACCTACGAATGGCAAGACGGTGAAGGACAATGCCGTTTTTGTCATACCCGTTTTTCTATGAAGGACGTCTTAGATGTTTGTCCAGACTGCGGACAAATGGGCGCGAAGATTTTAGCGGGTACCCAAATTCGCTTGATAGGTCTTCGCTTTGCTCCCCGTCTTGATACATCGCCAGAAGAAACACACACCACCCAAATGACAATCAACAATTCCTGATCGCAATAAACCAGGATAAGCAGGAGGAGAAAGAAAAAACAAGGAGGGTATTGACGATGTGTGCAACATGTGGTTGTGGCAATGATGCGGAACATGTGGGCATTGAAGGTCAGGAACTGACTGCCCAGCATGAGCATGCTTTTTGGACAGAGGGAAGCTCTCGTCCGACAAATCAGGAAGGGGGAGGGCACGACCATAAAACTCTGGAAATTGATGTGTTATCGGTTAATAACCAAAATGCCCAGAAAAACCGTCAGGCTTTTCACGCGCATGGTATCACGGCGATTCAAGTGCTCAGTTCGCCGGGATCGGGCAAAACCACTTTATTAGAGCACACAGTTGGACGTTTGCAGAAAGATCAGATCACCATGGGGGTCTTAGTCGGCGATCAACGAACTGACCAAGATGCCGAACGCCTGCGGCAAGCGGGATGTGAAGCCAAGCAAATCACCACCGGCAGTGTTTGCCATCTGGATGCCCATATGGTCGCGCATGCGGCTCAGCATCTGAGCTCCTGGCCTGACATTTTGTTTATTGAAAATGTTGGCAACCTCATTTGTCCGGCGCTGTTTGACTTGGGGGAAGATGCTCGCGTTGTGTTATTGAGTGTGACCGAGGGCGAGGATAAACCTGTTAAATATGCCGATATGTTTGTCACTGCGGATTTGGTATTGGTCACAAAAGTCGATCTGCTTCCCTATTTAGATGTGTCCTGGGAGCGTTTTTATCAGGTGATTCAAGAAGTGAACCCGGGAGCGAAGATTCTTCCGATTTCGGTGAAAACGGGTGAGGGAATGGGTGAATGGATAGCGTGGCTTTTATGGCAAAAAGAGCGAGCGCGCTTGACCCACCCGCTATCAACCCATTAATGGGACGTAAATCCCGAGAATCAAATGGCTTACAGATTAGAGGGGGGAGACATAATGGACGCCATGACGACCCAGTTTGAAGCACTCGTTGAAGCGGTTGACCAACGACTCGAGTCGATAGAAAAGACCTCGGTACCTGGATTTCGTCAGCAGGTTGGTGAATTGGTGAATGATTTACTAGAAATGTACCGCATGGGATTCGAGCAAGTGATGTATTACGCCCGCTCGTATCCTGACCTGCCACAAAAATTCGCCGACGATCCCGTGTTAGGACCCTTGTTGATGATTCATAATATGCATCCACTGTCTTTTGAAGAGCGGGTTCACAAAGCTTTAGATAACGTGCGACCTTATTTAAAGACGCATGACGGCAATGTGCGATTACTTTCGGTGGAACAAGGCATTGTGAAACTCGCCTTAGAAGGGCATTGCCACGGGTGCCCGTCATCGAGGGTCACGATTAAGACAGCTATTGAACAAGAATTGATGCGCTGGGCTCCCGATATGTTAGACCTCATAGTCGAAGGGGAGGACAATGTCCTAAGCATTGATCCGGATGATGCCCGGCGGGTGGTGATTCCATTAAGCGCAGTGCAAGGAGTAACAACCGAGAATAAACGGCCCAAAGGATGGTTTCAATTAGACAACATTACCAGCTTGTTGCCCGGGCAAACGCATAAGAGCCAATTAGAGGACCATCCTCTCATTATTGCCCGTCTTGGCGACGAGTTCTTTGCCTATCACGATTTCTGTCCCCAGTGTCACCGTCTGAATGTGTTGGTTCTCATCACGAATGATGATCTATCCGCCAGTATTTTAGAATGCCAGTCGTGTCAAACGCAGTATGAGCCGAAAAAGGCAGGGCGCGCCGTGTCCCAAGCGTCGCTGCATCTAGAGCCATTGCCGCTTTTGCTTGAAGGACATACCGCGCGCATTGCCATACCTGTAGCCGAATAGGGAGGAAATGATATGGGACGATCGATTTTGCGTGTGAAAAATTGGGTGCGCGAAGAGCCGGTTAAGGGAGAGGATGAGGTTTGTGAAGTGTGCAATCGTCTGATTCCTGCTCACGACCACCGCCATTTATTGCGTTTACAAACGGCTCAAGTGGTTTGTGCGTGCCCACACTGTGCTCTTCTCTTTGATGCACCGGGGCAAAATCAGTATCAAACCATCCCCACTCGGATCAAGAAACTGGATAGGGCGATATTGGGTCAGGATTTTTGGGATGTTATGAAGGTTCCCGTGCATCTCGTGGGTATCATTAAACGGCGCGGGGGCCAAGCGGAGATTTTCTATCCAAGTCCGGCAGGCGCCGTCAGTGGCGGCCCCATTTCTCAAGGGTTTCTAACACCTTCCTTGCAACAGGCTTTGGGCTCTGTGAGCGATGAGGTTGAAGTCCTGCTGATCGCGGATCTTGCCGGAATGAGTGAAGGATTCCTTATCCCATTGGACCGGTTTTATGAACTCATTGGGCTGCTCCGGCTAAGTTGGCAAGGCCTTTCCGGAGGAAATGAGGTGTCCCGCCGTATTCACCAATTCTTTGACCAATTGGCCCAACAGGCAGGAACCCGAGGAGGTCTAGTATGACGGAATCGGTTCAATTTGCCATTGATGGCGTATCATTGGTCCGCAATGCGGCGATGCCGACGCTACAATTTCTGATTAATATTCGAACCACACCACCTGTTAATCATGTGCACGCGATGATCTTGCGCGTGCAAATACAAATCGCCCCGAGGGGCAGATCCTATTCCGAATTTGTGCAAAATCGCTTGCTGGATGTTTTTGGCACGCCCGAGAGATGGCATGAAACCATGCATAATTTTTTGTGGGCGCAATCTTCTTTGTCTGTTCCGCGCTTTGAACATCAAACCACCATCGAGTTGCCCGTTGTGTGTACCTATGATTTTGATGTGTTAGCCGTGAAATACTTACAGTCTTTGGATACCGGGATGATTCCCATGGAATTTTTGTTTAGCGGGACGTTATTTTATCACGATGCCCAGCTGGGGGTGCAAGTGCAGCCCATTTCCTGGAATTGTGAAGCCGCTTTCCAATTACCGGTGACCATTTGGCGCGAACTCATGGCTGCTTATTATCCTCATCAGGCATGGATTCGGATTGATCAAGATCTTTTTGATCGGCTTAATCTATTCCGCAGCCAACATGAAGTGTCCACATGGGATGATGCCTTAAGGTTACTGCTTGACCGAGAAACGGAAAGGAGATCTTAAGTTCATGAACTTATGGCAAAACACCGAAAAAATTGCTGATGCCGTGCTTTATGAAGGATATGCCTTATATCCCTATAGGCCCAGTGCCATCAAAAATCAACAGCGATGGACATTTGGACGCATTGTTCCCGAGATTTATCACCAACGAACTCAGTCGACAGATCCCTGGTTTCGCCGGGCCACAACCTTATTACAAGCCTCCTCTTTAGCCATCACCGTGCGTTTACGCTTTTTGCAAATTGCTGAGCCGCCGCTTTCGCCAAGTTTCCCGTCCGTGCCCTGGCAACAAGCGTTGCCACGAGATTTTACCTGGACTATTACCTCATTGCCGTGGGCCAAAACGATGGAGATCCCCTCGTCATTGGAGGAGGCGGGCGATGTGAAAAATATCGTTTTTCGCGTCGAAATTGATGGAGATCTGTTCCGTAGCGACCCAGAGCCCGTATGGATTTTGACCACAACAATTCGCAATGTGACACCAGATATTTCGGCATTTGATGAAGCTTCAGCCCTACGGCACTCCCTGATTGCGACGCACTGGCTTTTATCGACCGATACGGGCAAATGGATTTCATTGCTCGATCCCCCGAGCTTTCTGGAAGACACAGTGGGGGCATTAACGCAAGAGGGGGTGTGGCCCGTGTTGGCCGGTGATCAGCAAGATGGAAAAATTTGCTTGGTCTCGCCAATTATTTTGTACGATTATCCCACGATAGCAGAAAACAGTCCCGGAGATTTCTTTGATGGTGCGGAAATTGATGAAATGCTGGCACTGCGGATCATGACTTTAACCGACGAAGAAAAAAAGGAAGCAATGCGTGCCGATCCGAAAGTTCAGGCGTTATTGGAGCGTACCCAAAATCTCTCCCGTGATGATCTTTACCAATTACATGGTATGGCCTACCGCGTATCACCAAACTCGTCCACCCCGTCTTGTGAGATAGGCGGGAAGATGAGGGATAAGGAGAATAGCCATGATGAGTGAAAGAGATGAAGCGTCAAATCCCTTTGATTTTTGGCAAGATGCCAAAGAGGCTCCTATCAAGGCTTTCTTAGACGGTCGAGCACTTCATCCCGGAGCGCACGTTCTGCTCCATCCCAAAAAGCATCAGGATATTTTTGATGCCGTGCTGGCGGGCAAGCTGGCGACGGTGGAGTCTATTCAAGAGGACTGGGAAGGGCGTATTTATGTCGTTGTCACCGTCGACGAAGATCCTGGCCGTGATTTGGGTCAAGAACAATTGGTGGGGCACCGTTTCTTCTTTGATTTGGATGAGGTGTCGTGGCCATGACCCCTTCTATGGAACCGGCCATTTTGGTTGCCGGGATTGGGAATATTTTTTTAGGCGATGACGGATTTGGAGTCGAAGTCATCAGACGTTTGATTGGGCGACCCTCTCTCATGCCGATGTTGGTATTTCAGGATTTTGGTATTCGCAGTGTCGATCTCGTCTATGCCTTGCATAAACCTTGGAAAGCCGTGATTTTGGTGGATGCGTATGCTCATGGAGAGAAACCGGGACATTTACAAGTTATTCATATCACCGAGGAGGATATTCCCACGTCAGCTCCGGTGATGGATGGTCATAGTCTTAATCCCTTAATCGTCCTGGTCATGGCAAAACAGCAAGTTCCTGATCTTCCTCCCGTTTATCTCGTGGGTTGTCAACCCCTGACATTTGGCCCTGAAGAAGGGTTGATGGAGCTTAGTGCTCCGGTTGAGGCGGCAATAGAGGGGGCGTGCCATCTCATTACCACCTTAGGACATCAATTGGCACAAGAAGAATAAGACCTGTTAGGAGAAGATGCAGCCAGGTCATTTCGGTAATTTTTAATCATTCGAATAGGAGGAATAGAAGATGAAAGAATCCGCATCGACTTGGCAGGATGTAGCCACTGTGGAAAAGGCTGAGTTAGTGGATATGGCCCAAAATATTTTTGAAAGTTTGGTCCATGCCATCGATGATTTAGGAGGACACCAGCTCGCGCAAAATGTTAAGGAATTTGCCGGGGTCCTCGAGCAACAAATGACCCAGGGGAATTTCCCCTTAGCAGGGACCACGACGTTGATTGGGGAAATGTGGCAAAGTTTGTCGCCGCGTTTGGGAGATTGGGCGAAGGGAATATTGGGTTCTCAAGGATTTCAGGATATTTTAAATCTCATTGCTTCCGGCCAATTATCCTCCGATCTGTTGGCTCAAATTGCTAAAATGTCTGACAACAAGCAAGTTGCCGCTTTCCTTCGTAATTTATCCATGCAGGTGAGCCCATGGCAAGATAAGATGGTCGATCAAATTGTGCAATGGGCGCAAAGTGAACATGTGATGAATGCCGTCCTGCTTTTAGCCCGGGCCGAGTCTTTGATGCAGCTGGTATTGAGCCAAGAAGTCATGGCTTTGGCGGAACAAGTCAAACAGGCCACCCCCGCACTTTTACGACTGACCGAATTGTTATCCCAAAAAGAATTTGCGGAAGTGGTGGAATTTAGCCAACGGGCCATGAAAAACCCTAAACTTCTGACCCTGCTTGAAACTTTGGAAAATCATATCGATACCGCCAATCAATTACTGAATTATCTCAGCCGGTTTGAAGAACGGGGAGGTTTGCAAGTTATCGAACGGATTATGGATGCGTTTTCGGGTGATGACGTCAATGTGGAGACGTTAGCGAAATTGCCAGCTATTACGAATAAGGGCATTGAGTTTGCGGATTGGGCTTTGAACAGCGGATTACCGGAACTGACCCAAAATATGTTACTCGCTATCGACGTCAGTTTAGCCGAAGCCAAAAAAGACACCACCAAATATGGTGCGATGCGTCTAGTCGGGGCCTTAAAAGATCCGGCCATTCAAGACGGCATTAAAGTGGGAATGGCGTTTTTACGCCATTTACCCAATATTTTAACGCTGCCGCCAAAATCACAACCAAAAGCGGATACTCATACGTCAGAACATGAAGTTGCCGCGACGGAAATTTAATCGCCGAAATGGGGTCACGATGACAAAATAAGAGGATAACAAGGGAGATTTTACGGGGGAAGATGGCAAAAAGAGTGGGCTTATTGAAAAAATCAACGCGCCCTGCCGTGTGGGGATTAACCCTTCCTGATCTATCAAGCTTGTCTATATCCAGTGTGGCGCCGCTATTTAGTATGGCGGCAGCCGGTCAGTTGTTGGTTCAACTCGCAGGGGCCGAGGTGCTTTGGGCCATTTTCGCTGTCGCCATTCCCTTTGTTTTTAGTTCCTGGATTTTTCGCCTCTTGAACCATCATTTTCCCAACGCCGGGGCTTCCTATCATTGGTCAAGGCGGGTCTTAGGGAGACGAGTTTCGCAATTCCAATCCTGGATTTTGATGATGGCCTATTTTTGGTCCATCCCGCCTATCATGATTCCAGCTGCTGAACAAAGCCTCAGTTTATTGGGAATTGCGCGGCCCGGCGCATGGGATGTGGTGGGTTTTAGCCTTTTATGGATCAGTTTTGCCGCTACTGTTCTGCTTTTGGGAAGCCGGGTTACAGCACGCGTTACGCAAATGTTTTTGTTGGCTGAAGTGCTCGGTGTGACGGCAATGATGGTGATAGGCCTTGGGCATTGGCACCCGGTGATCATGACCCCCGCCGACAATACGGCTCATTTGAGCGTCAGATGGCAACACATCGTCATTGCCATGGTGGTGGCGGCAACCATTGTCGATGGCTGGGAAATCGATAGTTATGCGGCCGAAGAGGCGACAAAACCTCGGATTACGCCAGGGACGGGGGGAATCATTGGGGCCTTGATGGTGTTAGCCTATTATGGACTATCATGGTCAGTGATGTTGCATAATGTGCCTCTCTTTGTCCTCGAAAGCCATCGGGATGTATTGATGACGTGGGCCCAAATGGTGATTCCCTCTGTGCAAAGATGGGCCTTAATCCCCATTTTGGCATCCACTGCTGGATCACTATGGTTAACAACCTTTATTTTGTCCCGGGCTTTATTCGCGATGGGGCGAGATCATATCTTGCCCTCCGTATTGACGCGGTTCAACCGCTTTAAGGCACCGATTTGGGCCGTCATCACTCCTTCTTTTGTGGCGTTTGGGATTGTCTGTGTGAATTTGCTATGGACGTCGATCACCAGCTGGTTCAACTTGGTTTTAAGTTCAGCGGGGTTTTTCTTAGTTTTGGAATTTCTTTTTGACAGTATTACCGCATCGGTGTTCTTAAGCCGGCAACATAGGATGAGTTTGCCCCACGGTTTCGATGGGCATCAGCACCGCTTTCTTCAAATCATTTCTTGGATAACGTCCCTATGGTTACTGACGATGACCGGCTTTTTCTTAATATATGGAGGGCAAGTCATTGGCAAAGGGATGGATGGCGTCGTGGGAACCCTCCTTTTAGCTGGGCTTGTATTCGTGCTGATTCAAAGAAAACATGAGGGCTTAGAAACTCTGTTCATTTTTGAGCCCGAAACGGTGATGATGAAAACCTCGTCTCCCAAACAATAGATCGAGGATTTTCCCTCTCATATCACAAGAGGTGCACGACTCGTGCGACATTCTTGGTCTTTTTGTGCACACCACGCACGCTGACCTTCGAACCGACCTTGATTTGGCTGAGCTTTATTGGAGTCTTTTGCGCGCGGTATTTCGTATGAGACATCAAAAGAAATGTCCAGATGGTGTCCCTGGCAGTTTTGAGTACGAGTTGTGTCGACGAGATTTCTGACACTGTTCCTGTGACGCGAAGAATATGAGCATGGTGATGTGTTGGCCTTTTTGAAGATTTGTGTGCAATAGAGGTCTTGGTAGATGGCTGAGGAGGGCTCGACTGGGTCGAACCGCATCCCGCCAGGCTTAAAGGCAGGAGGGAAACAAATAGAATAGAAATTATCAAGCGACGAAAAAGCATATAGAATCTCAACCTTTCTCAACTTGTTTAAGTCATGGGATCTTGAAGCGTTATCTACTCAGAGACGATGGGCTGTGACAGGACAGGACTTGCATGGCATAACCCATAGAACGCGAAAGATCTTAAGGGTAATGAGCTAAGTCGACGGGTGGTGCAATATTGCACGTGTCCTATAACAGAGACAAGCCATTGGCAGAAGGCACCAGTTTTTTGATCTAACCATCATACCGGAGGGCATGGATGGGATCTAAGGCTGAAGCTTTGATGGCGGGATAAAGGCCAAAAATCAGACCGACTGCCGTACTAAAGACAAAGCCCAGCATTAGAGCTGCCGGAGAGAAGATGGCAGGGGTTTTCAAAATAACCGGGATAACACGCATAACGCCGAGACCCAAGAGAATACCCATTAACCCGCCTACCAAACTCATTGCCATGGACTCTAAAAGAAACTGAAGAAGGATATCTTCGCGGGTGGCGCCAAGTGCTTGGCGGATACCAATTTCTCTCGTTCGTTCCGTCACCGAAACGAGCATGATATTCATGATGCCTATGCCCCCGACAATCAACGCCACGCCTGCGGTGCCCGCCAACAAGTCCGTGAAAGTGGCCCGTGTGGCTTGTAAAGTTTGAAGCACTTGATCCTCGGAGGCAACACTGACGGCACTCGTTGATCCGAATTGGTTGCTATAGAGATTGGTGAGATAATTGGCTGCCAAGTTGGCTTGGTCGGGGTTTTGCGCTTTCACGATCACCTGGCTCAATTGATTGGTTCCCAACAAGGATTCACTCACGGTAATCGGGATAAATATGGTGTTGTCTTGACTGGCGCCAGGGCCCTCACCAACGGGATTAAGAACACCGACAACGCGAAATTGCTGGCCTAAGATCATAATGGATGATCCGATAGGATTCTCTCCATTAAATAAAGAGGTGGCTTGATTGGCCCCTAAGACGGCGACAGGTTGATCCTGGCTGACCTCAAGTGATGTCAGAAAATGACCGGCTGCGATCGATACAGAACCTAGCTCAAGATAGCCGGCGGTCGTGCCGTCGATGGGCCCGCTGACTTGAGTGGATGGGGACAGGGTTGATATTTTGGCGCCTGCTGTCATCTCGGGAACGACCACGTCCGAAAATGGCAAGACATGATGTATCAGGGTCGTTTCACTCATCGGGAACGGCGTGCCGGAGGCTGGCGACACAAACAATACGTTAGTTCCAAGGGTTTCAATCCGGGAGGTGACTAAAGACGATGCACCTTGACCAATGGCCACTAAGACAATCACGGCAGCCACTCCGATAATCACGCCTAACATTGTGAGAATAGCCCGTAGTTTATTGCTCATTAATCCTAAGAAAGCTAGAATCAATCCATCTCGCCATGTCATGGTGTCTGTTTCACCTCACGTGTCGTCAATATCACTTGCCCATCTGCGATCTGGATTTTTTGATGGCAGCTTTGGGCGATTTCCTGGCTGTGTGTGACAATGACCACAGTTTTTCCCTGATGATTTAAGTGTGTCAGCAAATCCATGATCTCTAAGCCCGTCGCATGATCCAAGTTGCCAGTGGGCTCATCGGCCAAAATCAACGGAGGGTCCCCAATCAGCGCCCGCGCAATGGCCACACGCTGCTGTTGGCCCCCGGATAATTGCGAGGGGCGGTGATGAAGTCTATGAGCTAAGCCAACTTGCTCTAAGGCCGTTTTGGCCTGTTGTCGGCGCCGGGATAAGGGCACACCCCGGTACACCAGGGGCAATGCCACATTATCTAGAGCGGTTAATCCTGGAATCAGCTGAAACGATTGGAACACAAAGCCAATGGTGTCATTGCGCTTGTGGGCCCATTGTTCGCGGCTAAAATGGCTGACATCTTCACCTCCTAACCAGTATTCTCCGCGAGTGGGGGTATCGAGCCCTCCTAAAATGTTGAGGAGGGTGGTTTTGCCCGAACCGGATGGTCCTACGATCGCGGCGAGCATGCCTTTGGGAATTTCAAATGTGATGTCTTTAAGGACCGGATAGACTTCTTTGCCGAGATGATAGTCTTTATAAACTGAGATGAGACGAATCATTTTGATCCGCCTTTCCTTCCCGCGGCTTTCCCTTTATGAAGAGCTCTGCCTTTGGCTTTGAGATGGAGTTTCCCACTGGGTGAGGTCAATACGGCGGTAATGACCTGGTCGTGCACTTTTAACCGCTTGGATTTGACGGCAGCTGTGGTGGCATTTTCCAAAAGCACATGGACGGGGATGCGCGTTACCTGTCCACTTGAAGCTAATACTTCGACAAAATTGTGGGAACCCCGGCTATGAAGACTGGCTAGAGGAACTAATAGAGCATTATGCACTGTTTTGACCACGATGGAAACTTGTGCACTCATGCCGTAGCGGATACCGCCCACATTGTTCAATGTCACATTTACAGGAAAATTGGCAACCCCGTTGCTGTAATTGCCGATAGGGGCAATGCTTTGAACAGTGCCCGAAACCGCTTTTCCAACCAGGGCCGGTAAACTTACTGAGACGCTTTGACCCGGATGAATCAAATTAATTTGGGTTTCTGGGATGGGGACGGTAACCATCTTGGTCTCGCTGTCTAAGGTCAATAATTTAGCGCCGGCCTGGGCGGAAGAATTTAACATTGTGACCTCGCCAGAGAAAGGCGCCTTGATCACCAGGTTCGCTAACGCCTGCTGTTCTTGCAGAAGTGTTTGTTGGTCCCGTTCCAGTTGGGCTTTAGCTTGATCTAAACTCGCTGCAAGTTGCGATTGGCTATCTTGTGACATGATTTTGTCTAACGCCGCTTGTAAGCCGGCGACTTGACTTTCGTCACCCAAAATTTTGCTGGTTAAACTGGGGGACGAAAGCGTCAGAATCGTTGTGCCCGTGGTGATTTGTTGGCCTACGGTCACGTTCACGCTCTGAACAGTTCCTTGACACGGGGAGACAATTGTCTTACCTCCCACAGTTGCGAGCACTTGTCCTGACGAAACGCTTTCGCCCACGGGAGCGACTTGCGTCAGGGTTCCTGCGACAGGGGAGGTGATGACACCTTGGGACTTTGCCTGAGCTAACTGGTCTTCAGCTTGTTGCAGATTATCTTCGGCTTGGGTAATACTGGCTTGTTGAGCCGCCCTATAGGTGGAAGAGGATAGGAGATTCACTTGGTTTTGATCATTTAAAACGGCAGCATTTTGCGCGGCCACTTGACTGGCCAGGGCCGGATCGCTGAAGGTTGCAAGAATTTGCCCCGAGTTTACACTTTGTCCTAAGCTCACATTTAGTTGGCTTAAAGAGGCGTTAGCCGGAATTGAGACAGTATAAGTTTCAACCGGCACGATTTCTCCGGTGGCCGAATCGGTTTGCGATAAGTTGCCTTTTTGCACCATTGCTGTGAGAAATTTTGCGGGAGCCGGCGGACGGGTTGACCGAATGACAATGTAGGTAAGAGCCGACAGGACCAATAGGGTTCCCCCAGCTAATATCACGACACGCCGGTATGGGAGAATACGTTTTTTCAGAGATGATGCGGGTATATTCTGATGGATCATAATCAAGCTCCCCTAGGCCCTATAAGGGTCTCATAAAATTACTGACAACATACAAAAATGGAAAACCTATTCATAAGGGTACTTTCATCAGATTGAAAAAACTACAAGGGAATCCTGAAGAAACACTGAATTTAATTCGCCAATCGAACGAATAATCCAGCATGCACTCAATTGACAGTAATTAAAAGGCGAGAATAAAAGTCACAATTAAAAATTGTTGACGGCCTAATGCGATACGTGTCAACTTTCAAAAAGAGCAATGATTTGTAAAGGTGCACAAAAATTTAGGAAATCGCGCTAGTTATAATGAGTTAATAAAATAAACATTGGGGGATTGCATGATGAAGCGTTTGGTAATTATTGGACATGGTATGGCAGCAACCCGTCTTGCTGAACGAATTGTGGACATTGCCCCCAATATGTATGAAATAAGCATCATTGGTGAAGAAAGATTTCTTGGATATGATCGTATCCAGTTGTCTCATGTACTGTCTGGAAATGTTAATCCTACCGGTTTATTGCTTAAAGACGAACAATGGTATCACGATCATGGCATTACTGTGAAAACCCACCATAAAGTTATCGAGCTGCATCTGAAAGACAAAAAGATACGAACGGAGCAAGGTTTTGAATTTGCATATGACGAGTTAGTACTGGCAACGGGATCATCAGCCTTACGGATTCCCGTTCCGGGTGCTCATCTTCCCGGAGTGATGACTTTTCGGTCTTTAGATGATTGCGAAACGATGATTCAAATGGCGCGACAGCAACGAAATGCCGTTGTGATTGGTGGAGGATTATTGGGTTTGGAAGCTGCTCATGGTCTGAATGCATTGGGAATGAACGTCACGGTCGTACACGCCGTCTCCACACTCATGGAACGCCAATTGGACTGGCACGCAGGCAAACTATTAGAGCGTGAACTGCGTAATCAGGGCATTGAGGTAGCCATGGATGCAAAGACCACTGCGATCCATGGTGATCATCATGTTGAGTTCGTGGAGTTATCGGATGGGCGTAGGATTCAGGCGGATTTAGTTGTCATGGCAGTGGGGATTAAACCCAACGTGGATTTGGCTAAAGCATCAGGAATTGTTGTGAATCGTGGAATTGTAGTCGATGACTTCATGCGAACGTCGGAGGCTCATGTGTGGGCCGTCGGAGAATGTGCCGAGCATGCTGGCGTCATTTATGGGATTGTTGCACCGCTCTATGAACAGGTTGAAGTATTGGCGAAAAAACTAGCGCAAATTCCCGTAGAGTCCTATAAAGGATCCGTGCCAGTCACCAAATTAAAGGTCTCGGGCGTCGAAGTATTTTCGGCTGGTGACTTTCAAGACGATGACCACTCTAACACATTGGTGATGATGGATGGTTTGAGGAATCGCTACAAAAAAGCGGTGTTCCGCCAGAAACAACTTACAGGAGTTATCCTCTACGGAGATACGACGCATAGTGCTAGATACTCTTCATTAATACGTCAAGGGGCAACATGGGAAGACCTCGAAAAGGCTGGCCTTTGGGGAGATAAGGCGGAATCCGCATCCGTATCGACTGTAGAGACATGGAACAATGACGATATTGTTTGTGGATGCATGGGCGTTACTAAAGGGACCATTTTGAATGCGATCAAGACAAAAGGATTGAGTTCTGTTGACGAGATTCGGCTAAATACCGGAGCTTCGCGGTCATGTGGAAGTTGTCGTTCTCTCGTTGGCCAATTACTGACGTATGTGACGGGGAATCAAGTCGAAGATTCTAACCGGCTGTGTGCCTGTACGGATTTAACGCATGAGATGGTTGTCGAAGCAATTCGTTCGTACCATCTCTATCAGGTTCATGACGTCATGAAACAATTGAAATGGAAAAACTCCGAAGGATGTTCAAAATGTCGCCCCGCTCTGAATTATTATGTACGCATGGTGTGGCCTGCTAAGGCAGACGACGATCCCCAGTCGCGTCTTGTTAATGAACGTCTTCACGCCAATATTCAGCGAGATGGAACATTTTCTGTCGTTCCCCGAATTTATGGTGGGGTAACTAATTCCGAACAATTAAGGAAAATTGCTGACGTCGCTGATAAATATCATGTTCCCATGATCAAGATTACGGGGGGTCAACGTATTGACCTGTTGGGAGTTCGCAAAGAAGATTTACCGGCTGTCTGGGAAGATCTTGGTATGACTTCTGGCTACGCATATGGAAAAGCCATGCGAACCGTGAAAACATGTGTGGGAACCGAATTTTGCCGTTTCGGGACACAAGATGCCATAGGTGCTGGAATTCGCCTCGAACATGCCTTAGAAGGACTAGATACGCCTCATAAGGTCAAAATGGCTGTATCGGGTTGCCCACGAAATTGTGCGGAGTCGACCGTCAAAGATGTTGGAGTCATAGGGGTCGAAGGCGGTTTTGATCTTTTTGTCGGGGGCAATGGCGGAGCTAAGGTGCGTGCGGCCGATTTTCTTATACGTGTACGGACAGAAGATGAAGTTGAAGAATGGGCATTGGCCTTTTTACAGTATTACCGGGAAAATGCCCGGTATATGGAACGAACCGCAACATGGGTTGAACGAGTAGGAATCGAAGAAATTCGTAAGACTTTAGAAAACACTGAACAACGCGTTGCTTATGCCCAGCGGTTACGAGACACGTTATCACGGTGGCGTGATCCGTGGCAAAGGATTGTGAGTACGGATGAAGAGCGTCGTTACTTCCAGACTGTGCACATTCAACCATTTTAAAAAGTAAGCAACAGGATAATCAAAATCTCTTGGTAAAGGAGATGTTTTGCACCATGGCATGGATTAAAGTCTTGCGGGTTTCTGACGTGGCACCACAAACGGGACGGAAGGTGGTTGTAGGAAATTGCCATCTTGCCATATTCCGGCTACGGGACGGTACCCTTCGAGCCATCGCTAATCAGTGCCCCCATCGACAAGGGTCACTGGCTGATGGGATTGTTAGTGGGCACCACGTGTATTGTCCGCTCCATGATTGGAAAATCAATTTGAATAGCGGTTGTGCTGAAGCTCCCGATCAGGGGGAGACTAGTATTTTTGCCGTAAAAGTCGTTGAGGATCATGTTTACATTGAATTAGACGATATGGCGTTGGCTATGTGCACAGGTGTCTCACAACCGGTATTCTCTCAATCTGAATAAGGTTTCCATGCTTGCCACCTTTGGAGTATCTTTTGGGCTTGCCCTGTGTCTAAGAGGTAGCGGGCCAACTCCACGCCTTGCTGCCAAGTGGATGTACAGCGCGAAAACCATAACCGCACTCCGGCATTATACACGACTAGATCACGCAAGGGATGAGGATTTCCGGATATTATATGGAGTATCGCCTGAGCTTGTTCGGATGGAGAAAGGTTTATGCGATTTATTGTTGGCATTAATCCCATTTCCCCGGGATTAATAGTTATTTCTTCCGTATGGTCACGTGTGACTTTCCATAGAACACTGGGACGGTGAACATAGAGATCTTCGGAACCTTCTACTCCTTGTACCATCAAAATTTCTTGATATGTGATCCGGGATAACAGACCGAAAATGGCTCGACGCTGTGTGAGATGAAAAATTCCTATGATAAGACGCGCGTGATTGGCCGGATTTAACGTCTTTTCAACGGTATTCAATAATGTCCGAAAGTATAGTTCTTCCCGGATTGGCCGGAGTCGTCGAAGAGGAGCACACACGGCTTCCACATCGAGAAATGAGATGCCAAGCTGTTGATAAGTGCACTGAATATCTTGTGCACTGGTACCCAACGGCAAGTGAAGAGCCGTTAAGACATCAAAAAGCCCTGTGCCTTTTTTAGGAGGCAGGGGGCTTTTGACGCCGTGAAGTAATATGGGAACGCCTGCAGCACGAACAATCAGAGCGGCCGGGATGGTTGCAAAAAAACTATTTTGTCTACCATCGAACGGGCCAGCCGCATCAAGACCTTGAACAATTCGCCCGGAATCCGAATTAAGTGTCACAACATGTAAGCGCAATGCATTAGAAAAGGCGAACAGCTCCTCAGAAGATTCCGTCTTAATGCGTTCGCTAGCTAAAAATGCACCAATTTGGGCAGGAGTAGCTTTGTTCTCAATGATATACCGAGCAGCCAAGTGGGCTTCTTCTAACGTGAGATCGCGAGAACCTTTTCGTCCCCGTGCGATTTCTTTTAGTAGATCGGAAAATTGTAACTCCACAGTTCGCATCGTTCCTCATTTCTGGGATAGGTAAAAACATTAAAATCACGTCTTGTCAAATGGGTGTGAAAAGCGCCGTTTCCTGAGAGCTGTCTCAGTGCGTTGTTTTTCGGCTTCTGCAGGTAATTTCTGCCGCGCGTCCGCCTCGGACTACAGTTTTTCCATAGACATTTGACTGAAATACCCCCGGGGAACGCGGCGGACTCCGCGGAGGCCTTGGATGACAAGATGCCGCAGAAAGGCGGTTCAGATGGGGCCCTCTTCACGGAGACCGAAGTCAAACCCCAAGTTCTCGTGGCCCCCCGACGGGGTGACGCCAGTCGCGACTACGAAGGCCATGCTGACGACACGGTCGCCGTCGCGCACTTTCAGATGGGTACGGCCCCTCCCAAGGACGTTGTTTGAACTGAGTGAGGCACTCGTCGAGACCTTGGCACAGCGAGGACACCTGTGATTGGCTGATGCCCATCATGCCCAATAATTGCACCAACTGATCCCCTGTGCGTGTCCTGACGCACGTAGGTCTCTTGAATGATCCCGACGAGGGTTTTCCCCACTGCGCCGCCGGGATTCGAGAAATTCGGAATAGTCGGTCCCCTGCAGGAGCTTGGGAATGGCGAATCGAATCGTGCCGACGCGGGTATCCCACGTCCGGGAGCGATAGCCATTTCGACGGTTGGTGCGGGTTTCGGTCCGCTCATGCGGACCGGCGCCCATGTGCAGCGTTCCAACGCCTCGCGCAGGAATCCGTATGGTCGGATAGACGCCTTGCGTAATAGATCGAGTCATGGCACACTAGGGGTAGTCATCCCATTCGGAATCTCCTTATAGATTTTCACCGATCTCTAGGAAACCGAATGGGATGCCGTATTGTCCAAACAAAATCTGGAAACGCAGGTGATTCAGTCCGCGCCTGCCCCTCGGCTGCGCATTCGGGGCAGGATCCCCAAATTTACACCTTGTCAGTATGCGGGATATTACGATTCTAAATCGAGATCCAATGCCGTTTCGGATTTTAACACAGGTGATGCGTTTAGGGATGGCCGGTTGAGGTAGACCAACGCTCCAAGACCCATCAGCGCTAAAATTGTGAGAATGATAAAACTGGTAGGGGCGTGATGCACACCACCGACCATCGCCATCACTGGTGGGATAATAAATCCTCCTAGTGCACCGAGTCCGCCAATAATCCCGGCGGCTCCGCCCACGGCATGGGGAATTCGGAAGGGAACAATTTTGAAAACAGCTCCGTTTTGAATTCCCATCCCTACAGCAATAATCAGAATGCTTATCATGGCATCCGTTACGGTTCCACTTTGTGTAACAAATGCGGCACCAAATGCGATAGCCAATAACGAGCCTGCAATAACGAACATGGGAGAGATTCGATCAGCTAACCAACCTCCTACGATTCGGATTAGGGATGTCGTTAAAGTAAACAGTAAAGTAAATAGCCCTGCTTTGACTAATGGAACATGAAATGTGCCGACCCAGAAGGATGGTAACCAGGCGACGAGAGCTAGAAATCCACCAAAACTAATGAAATAAAGATATGTGAGAGGCCATGTGGCTGCTGTGCGCAATGCTGTTAAGAAAGGACTGGTGGTTTTGTTGGGCTTAAGCAATGCGACAGAGGGAGATTCACGCGCGTAAATCCCTATGCCGATAACCATCAATAGCGCCCAAAGACTATAGGCAGGAATCAGTCCAATATGGGCAAAAGCAAACGGCAATAACAGGGCAAAAATGCCGGGGGCGAGATTACCGAGGCCAGCATATAATGCGAGAGCTGTTCCTTGGCGAGTGTGTGGTGCCGCTTGTGATACTTGGGCAATACCTACGGGAAATGTGGCAATGCCAGCGCCGACAAGAAATCCTAAAATTAATAATAACGGAAACAGACCGTTCATATGATGTGGATAGTGTGTGGCCATGACCCAAACAATACCTAATAGTCCGAGAACTGCCGCTGTCAGCAATGTTAAGAAGGGGATTTTAAAGCCGCGACGATCAGCCCATGCTCCAAAAGGTAAACGAAGGAGAGAACCCGATAAATTCGCAACAGCCGCCAAAAGCCCCGCGTCTAATGGGGTGAGATGCATGAGGTGAACGAACTTCGGAACAAGAGGGCCATAGATGGATAACCCGGCAAATCCTATGAAAAATCCTAAAGTCGGCCACGCTAACGTTTTGGCAAATGAATTTTGGTTCACCATGAACCGTCCTCCTCAAAATTAGAAAAGTCAGGATACTCTTCGTTTTCCACACGAACAGATTGAGGTTTTATCTCTAAAGATTGTCGGACCTAGCGAAGTATTACGAACTAGTGAAGTTATATGGAAATATTTTTAGAGGGGGTTTGCGCAATGATTTCCGATAACTCCTGTGCTCGGTGTTTTATTGCTGAGATCGGATAGCCTGCCCTGCGTAGTTGAGAAATTTCCTGAATGAACTCTGCCCATTCAGGTCCAATCATATCTTCTAGCTGTTGCCGTAAGGCTTGTGCCAAGGCAGGAGCCTTACCGGATGTTGAAATGCCGATGACTAAGTCTTGCCGACGAAAGTGGCTTGTTGAGTAAAAATCACACATCGTGGGTCGGTCAACGACGTTGACTAAGTTGCGATATTGTTTAGCCCATTGCCATGCCTGTTCTGCTTCTGTGGGGTCAGGTGTGGCGATAAAAACAATCTGGAAAGACTGAAAATCGGAGTGCGTAACTTGTCGAGGAATCCATGTAATTTTTCCGATTTTTGCCCATTGTTCGATAGGCAGGGTGACTATCGGGCTTATGACGGTGATGTTGGCATCCGAAGCCAGAAGAACGTTGATTTTCCATTCAGCTTGTTGTTCTCCACCGACGATAAGAACAGGGAGTCGATTCATCTCCAACATGATTGGAAATAAAGCCATGTCACCACCTCCTAAGGCTTAAAGAGTGATTTCAAGATCGACGTCTTCAATGATTGTGGACGCTTCTTCACTGAGGGATTGTAAGGGGCTTAGTGATACAACCGTGTGCTTGAATTCCGGCATGCCGGATAAGCTTAAAGGGCCGAGAGGAATGAGATGATTGACAGCCGTGTCCAACTCGTTATGCATACTGACAAATACCGTGTCTTGGCGTATGTCTTGCGTAATGTGGGCAGTCAATGTCAGACTTGTGCCATGGGAGTTCGTGACTCTCACGGGTGAACCGTCAGAAATCGCTAGTTGTTGAGCTGTTTTTGGATGTATGGATAGGGTGTTAGGGGGAATCTTTTTGAGAGCTGGCATGAATCGAGTTTGCGCGCCGCTATTATAGTGAGCGCCTAAACGGCCTGTAATCAGATGAAACGGATATTCAGAATTTGTCAGTTCCGTGGCGGGGCCAGGCACGAGTGTACTGAATCGTGCTTTCCCATCCGGAAATGCAAAAGCGGTTTCATAAAGACGCGGGGTTCCCAAAGGAGCATCCTTGGTTAATGGCCAATGGGCAATTTGGCCAGCCATAATCCTTTCCCAAGATGTCCCGGAGTAATCTGAAGGGGCACCTTGTGTCGCTTTTTGCATTTCTTCGAAAATCTCTTGCGTCGTTTGGTAGGGAAAATATTCCGCACAGCCTAGTCGCTTGGCCAGTTCTTGAAATGCTTGCCAATCTTGCCATGAATTTAGTGGCTGGAGATGAGAAGAAAGGGGGAATACTGGAACAATCCGCGCTTCGACATTGGTAATCGTGCCTTCAGCAACGCCAAACCCTCCAGCAGGAACGACAACGTCTGCTTCTTGTGCGGTTTCGGTAAGAATGGGATCGATGACGACTAAAAACTCAAGATTTTTCATGGCTCGATGGACTTCAGAAGTATCGGGCGCCGATAGTAGCGGATTGGCTCCAACAACCATAAGAGCTTTAATGTCCCCTCGATTGATCGCAGGAAAAAATTCGCTGGCAGTGAAGCGTCCAGCAGGAGGGATTGATTGTGGATCAACGCCCCATACACGGGCAACGGCTTGTCTATGACTTGGATCGGTTATGGGGCGGGAACCTGGGAGTTGGTCAGATTTCTGGCCGAGTTCTCGTCCACCTTGTCCATTCGCCTGTCCCGTTAACATGACCGCGCCCGTCCCGGGACGGCCAATTTGCCCTGTGACCAAAACAACATTCAAAAATGCTGATACCGCTTCGACTCCGTGCTGATACTGTTCCATTCCACGACCATGAAGCAACATCGATCGGGAAGATGCGGCAAAGACACGCGAAATGGTTTCAATGATTTTTGGGGAAATTCCGGTTAGTAAAGAGACCACATGGGGCGAATAATGCCGAGCTTGCTGGGCCATTTCTTCAAATCCTCGTGTGCGATTGGCGACGAAATCATGGTTGACTAAGTTTTGTTGAATGATGCTATGCATCATCGCCCACGCAAGAAATCCGTCGGTTCCGGGACGGATGGCCAGATGATAATCGGCTGATTTGGCTAATCGTGTGCGCCGTGGATCAATGACAATAATGGTTGCACCACGGGTTTTGGCGTGTTGAATCGCACGCATAGCCATAGGGTGAGCGTCACTGAGATTACTGCCCACGATCAAAAGAGTTTCTGTTTGACGAATATCTTCAAAAGTACCGGTGGGACGATCGAGGCCTAACATGGTAATGTAGGCTTTTGCTGCTGATGACATGCAAAATCTTCCATTATAATCGATTTCGCGAGTGCCCAGGGCCAAACGGGCAAATTTTCCTAAGAGGTAAGCTGTCTCATTGGTCAGGGCTCCACTACCGTAAACAGCTATGCTGTCCGGTCCCCAATTTTTTTTGATAGATTGCAGACGTTCCGCTATGGCGTCGAGGGCCGTCGTCCAACTGGTCGGCGTAAGGGGATGTTTACGATGGGGACGAAGCAGTGGGGCCTCGATTCGCTGGGGATGGTTGAGAACCTCGAGGCTAGCCAATCCCTTTCGGCAAAGATGTCCTTCGCTAATAGGATCATGGGGATTACCCACAATGCGCTGTCCCTTGGGGCTTTGCTTAATGGTTACCCCGCATTGCAGGGCGCAAAACGGGCAGGGGGTATAAACGGTAGACATAATCTCCTCCCTCTAAATGATTCATATACACGGTTAGAGCGCTTGGTGTGTTCTTATGCAATGGGGGTGTAAGATATGGGCGTATAATATCACAGAAATTTAGCAATGTCTAACATAAATTCAATAAAATTATGTCAGAGTAAATTTTATTGTGTTAGCTATTTAACGAAGGGAAGTATATTTTTCAATCTAAGATGTTTAATTAAATACAACGAAATGAAGGCAATTAGAAAATTGTGATGTCTGACAAATATATAACATAATCCATATTATTTCTGACAAGTTCTTGAAAAAATATTTCCTATGTCAGTATAATTATCCCAATTTACTTTTTATTAAGGAGGAATTGCCATGAATCGCGAAGGTACACCAACACTCTATGAAAAATATGGTGTGGCTGTAGACGGGGTAGTTTCTCTTTTTTATCAAAAGGTTCTTGATGACGAAGATTTACAACCCTTTTTCCTAGGCGTAAACATGGAGCGTCAGAAAAAGCACATGTCCGCGTTTATTACCTACGCCTTAGGAGGACCGAATAACTATAACGGTAAAAATATGGAAGTGGCGCACCGAAAATTGAAAATAAATAATCACCACTTTCACGCAGTGAGCATGCATTTGTCCGACTCGTTAGAACAATTTGGTGTGGAAGACAGCGATAGAATGATTATATTGTCAACAATCGACCAATTGCGCGAAGCTATTGTAACCGCGTAACCGTCTGTCCGATTCCGTCTTTTGTTGTTGAGACACCTTAAAACCACTCAGGGAACAAGTAGGAAAGGTAAGGGCCTATGGATCGGAATATGGTAACCCAAAAAATTTTGGATGCGAAATGCCGCTTAAAACTCACTTGGGCTGACATAGCTCATGCCCTCGGACGTTCAGAGGTGTGGACAACGGCTGCGTGTCTCGGACAAGCGACATGTTCTGACGATGAAGTAATACGATTAGCGGGTATTTTAGACATCCCACCAGAAGATTTACGTGCCATGACTATCGTGCCCCACAGAGGAAATGTTCCCACGATTCCTCAAGATCCGACTATTTACCGTTTTTATGAAATTTTGTTAGTCTATGGCGACACCATCAAAGAGCTCATTCATGAAAAATTTGGGGACGGCATCATGAGTGCGATTGATTTCACGATGGATATTGACCGGAAGCCCGATCCAGCAGGAGATCGTGTCGTGTTAACGATGAACGGTAAATTTTTGCCGTATAAAAAATGGTAATGTGATTTCAGTGCTCTCATCAAGACAATCAATAACACGACCCGAATCGTCTCAGTTCATTCCCGTCTATATTCCGGCAGTCTGATTAAAATACGTTTTTGTCCTTAATACACCCGGTTGCGGTCCTCTGTAACGAATCCACAGACAGGATCGTTACACCCTCGCTGATATAACACCGATCGCGATGATTGTTGTTATTTATTACAGAGTTTCACGAACGATATTACAAAATGTTATCGATTATGATAAAAAAATAACATTAACGGTGAAAGAAAAACGAATAAGACAGTGATGTTTAGCAAAACACGAAAGAGGGAGATCTATGAAGTCATTGTCTTCGACATTGAAATCGAATTATCTCGGTTATTTTGAGGTGGCGGCTCTGTCCTTGGCGATGATTGCTCCCACCATGGCGATTTCCTTTAACACGCCGTATGCCGCCCAAGCTGATGGCGCAGCGGTGCCTCTCGCCTTTCTCGCTGCTTTTGTCGGTATTGGCTTAGTGGCGGTGTCGTTTTTCGAATTTTCAAAAGTGCGGCCTCATGCTGGCTCTCTATATGCGTATAATTCTTTAGGTCTGGGATTAAAGGCCGGATTTTTGTCGGGATGGCTTCTTTTAGGAACCTATGTGACGTTTACTGCAAGCACGGCGGCGATGTTTGGCTATATTGCTCAAGTTCTCTTACAAAATTTTGGCCTGAAGCCGCCATGGTATTTAATGACTTTGGGTGCTCTTGGTTTATCAACTTATCTTGCCTATAAAGATATTCGCTTATCGGCACGGTTTGCCTTGATCATGGAAGGCCTTTCGGTACTTATTATTACGGCTTTATCCCTTGTCATTGTGGTGCACGGGGGTGCTGGGGGCAATTCCTTTAAACCATTCGAGCCGAATTTGAAAGGATGGTCAGGTGTCGGCTTCGCAACCGTTTTTGGTCTTTTGTCATTCGCCGGTTTTGAAGGCGGGGCGACACTTGGCGAAGAGGCTAAAAACTCGCGCAAATTGGTGCCGTGGGCACTCTTTGGAACTGTTATCGTAGCTGGAACATTTTTTACGTTCGGCAGCTATGCGCAGACCATTGGATTCGGACTTAATCATATTAAAGCCTTTCAAACGTCAGGAGCGCCGCTTAATGATCTTGCCCATCGGTATTTAGGAGATGTGGCGGCCATTGCGGTCGATGTGGGGACGACCATTTCAGCATTTGCGTGTGTGCTGGGGTCCCTAAATGCCTCGGGGCGTGTGTTGTTTGCTCTGACACGGGACGGCACAGTAGGAACATCTTTTAGCGTAACGCATCCAGTGCACCGAACCCCTTATAAAGCGATTTTTCTTGTCAGTGCTGTCTCTTTTGTGATTATCACGGCGATGTATAATGTGGGTCCGAGCAATATCTATGGAGAAGTCGCAACGTTAGGCACATTAATGTTGTTAGTGGGATATGTTTTGATCAATATTTCGGCCATCCGCTATTTCCGTACCCACTTTAGTTGGATTCGTCACCGGATTATTCCGGTGCTCGGGGCCTTGGCGATGTTCTGGCCCATTTACAGTTCACTCTATCCGGTTCCAGCCTATCCCTATAATATTTTGCCCTATATCGCCTTAGTCTGGGGTGTGCTGGGCTATGGGATTGTCCATCTTAAGCTCAAAAAAGATCCCGCTCATGCTGAACGCATGTTGCAATTGGAAGAAGAAGCAGGCTGATGGAATACCGATAGACGTCTCAACAAAGCCTCTCACCATGATTCCGTGAGAGGCTTTGTTGTTGGCTGCGAGGAAGGGGCTAAATATTGATTGAGCGGAAGTTGTGACAAGACTCCGACAATATGGTTAACTAGATATATTAGAGAACCTTCACGCCTATCGTGCTGGTCGTCAGTGTAATTGAGAAGCCATACGGGGCCGCAAAATGGGAGATTTTCGATTTCTATGTCAGCTAGCTTACACGAACATAGATTGAAGTAGATGAAGGATATGTCCAGTACTGGTTAAAGCGGAAAGGACCATCATATGATTTATGGGATGATCGGACTGGGTGCGATGGGACGAGCTATGGCAACCCGTTTAGTTGAAGCCGGATACAATCTGGTCGTGTATAATCGTACGCTGCCCAAAGCAGAAAAATTTGCTCAGCAGTATCCCTCGCAGGTGCAAGTGGCCTCATCTCCCCGTGAACTCGCCGAAAAGAGCCAGTGGATATTCTCGGTCGTCACCGATGATCTGGCGGTCGAACAGATTGCCGGGATGCAGCATGATGCTCACGGTCTTTTGTCAGCTCTGGGTCCTCAGCATATTTGGGTTGATTCGAGCACGATTAGTCCTCACTTAAGCCGCACAATGTCGGACATGGTGGCCCAAAGGGGTGCAGTGCGGCTAGAGGCACCGGTGGCTGGCAGTGTGGATGCGGCCAGGGCTGGAACGTTGCTCATGTTTATCGGAGGATCCCAAGATGTTCTGGAACAGGTTAGACCCGCATTAGAGCATTTAGCTGCACGCATTGAGTGGGTTGGTGAGGTGGGGCAAGCTTTAGCGTTAAAACTCGGAATGAATTTGAACCTGGCTCTTCAAATAGAAGGGTTTGTGGAGGGAATGATGATTGCGGAAAGTGCGGGACTTCCTCGTGAAAAAGTCATGCACTTCATGCTCAATTCGGTTATTGCCTCTCCGGCATTGAAATACCGAGTACCATTGGCTCAGAATCCGCCTGATGAACCGTGGTTTACGATCAAACTGATGTTGAAAGACTTGAATCTCGCATTAGAACTAGCCAATCAGCATGCGACGGCTATACCTTTAACCAGTATGACCGCCGATCTCCTGAGACTGGCCGTGCGTCACCGCGTAGGAGATGAAGATTTAGCCGAACTGATCAATTATATGTCAGCCCTTGTCGGCTCACCGGAAGGACATATGGCGCGAAAAGACGGGAATGACAAGTGAATTGGGTGTACGCTAATAATTAAGAGAAGCCACGCAAAAGATTATGAGGATGTATCACCCTTTTTATGCGGGTTTAGTGATAACTTGCGGTTTTAGCCCATGTTACTAATGGGTCATTGAGGAGAAAATTTATCATCATGGCAATGAATCAGTCATTGAAACAATGGATTATTTCCGTTTATGAATCCGCACCCCATTGTCAATAATTTGCTTTTTGTCCCTAACGAAAGGATTTAGTCCGATGACATCTTCCTATCAATACCTGATTGTTGATATTCGCCATCACATATTGGACATTAGTCTCAATCGTCCCCAATACCTTAATGCACTCAACGATGGTATGCTACAGGAATTAGCCGAAGCACTCGAACAAGCCCGTAATGATGATGATGTTCGAGTTGTTATTTTATCAGGAACTGGAAGGGGATTTTGCTCAGGTCAGGACTTAAAGGAACTCGCTGCCCGCGGCGGTGAGGTCAATATTCGAGAGCATTTAACCCGTTATTATGATCCTGTCATCATGACGTTATATCACATGCCAAAACCGACTATCGCCAAGGTTCAGGGTATTGCTGCCGGAGCGGGAATGTCTTTAGCCTTGGCCTGTGACATTCGACTAGGATCGGAGAATGCGCAATTTGCACAATCCTTTGTGAAAATTGGCCTTGTTCCAGATTCCGGATCGACTTATTTTTTGCCTAAATTGGTTGGCTTGTCCAAGGCCATGGAATTAGCTCTCCTTGGAGATATCATTAGTGGAGAACAGGCATATAGCATGGGGTTATTGAATCGCTTGATTCCTGGTAAGGAGTTAGATAGTGTGACCTGGAGTTGGGCGGAGCGTCTGGCTCAACTGCCATCCGTCACGTTAGGCATGATTAAAGAGGCCATTCACCACAGTCTCGATCATTCTTTGTCTGAACAACTGCAAATTGAACAAGAGCTACAAGACCGAGCTGCGTCCACCCAAGCGCATCATATTGCGGTGCAATCATTTTTGGAGAAAACAAGATTTTAGAATCAGCATCTAAAGTTGTTCACCGAGTGTTAATCACAATTAAGGAACGAGCACGGCACGCCCCATTATTTGTCCCCGGTCTAACATTTCTAAAACATGGGGAGCATCTTGCAAAGGAAACTGTGTGGCCGTAATTTTGACTTTTCCTTGGCGATTGAGTTCCATCAGTTCAGCCAGCTCGTTATAAGTTCCCACCAAGTTTCCAACAATATTGATTTCCCGGTTGACAAATTCTAGGGTTGGAACGTTTACGGAACCGCCATAACCCACTACTGAATAAGTCCCCCCTTTGGCGAGCATAGCGAGAGCAGTTTGAGGCGTCCCCGATTCTCCAACAAAATCCAATACGACATTGACACCATCTTTGGCCAGTGACCGCACGCCCGATACTCCACCATCCGTTCCGGCTAAGACGGTGTAATGGGCTCCAATTTCTTCGGCGAATTGCAGGCGGTCTCTTTGGCTGTCTACCGCAATAATGGTTGCAGGGGTGAGGGCGCGTAAAATTTGTACCGCAAAATGACCTAATCCGCCGATACCGATGACAACAACGCGGGTTCCCGGCACCGTTAACGGCACCAATTTTTTTACGGCGTGATATGCTGTGATGCCGGCATCGGCAAAGGGGGCTAGAGGAACAGGATCGGTTCCGGGCGCTAAGGGTATAACGGCACGCACCGAAGTTTTCAAATATTCTGCGTAGCCGCCATCTGTGCCGTCCAGTCCCGGAAAATGGCTATTCGTACAGTGCATATCTTGTCCCGCCCGGCACGCTGGGCAAATGCCACAAGACATGAGTGGGTGCAAAATGACGGGATCACCTTTGTGCAGGTGTTTCACTCCCGAACCTACCGCTTCAATCCATCCGGCATTTTCATGTCCAATGGTGTAAGGGAGGGGAGGATTTCCCAACGCATCTTTCCAAATCCCATCGACAATGTGCAGGTCGGTGCGACAAACTCCTGCGCCGCCGATTTTGATAATGACGTCGGTGTCAGACTCAATTCGCGGCTCTTCGATATCATCGATGGTAATGGGTTCATGATAGGCATGAATACGTCCAGCTTTCATTTGTAGCCCCGTCCTTTACGTGAAAGATGTGAACGATGATAATTAGCCTATTTCACGACAAACAATTCAATGAATTGCGACAATGGTTGACAAATCAATATGTCTGTGAGAATCTCAATAAATTTATTTTTGCTTAAAAGGCTTAGGGTTGAAAGAAATGCCTTTCTCCCAAACCCACCTACGATCATTATACAAAATAAAGGAACATTTTTTATCAAACAATCTTCATGAGTATACAGGGGAATCATCTAACCCAAGTGAAGAACACCCCATTATTTTAATTAATCATTAAGCCCCGCGGGAATGAGAGAGCACCGACTCCCTGGAGATGTCCGAGTCTGAGGCTGTCGCGTGAGGTGTAAAAGACAGGTTCATCGCAAGGATTAAAAGTATCCATAAAGGTGCTGAATTGGGATCGGTGGCAACGGAGCCCCAAAATCCAAAATCCATTCCGACCACCCACCATAATACCCACCATAAGACGGAGAGGCTTATGAGTAAACGAGATAGGGGCATGACCAACCATAAGAGCGTGAACACAAGAAATGCGGTAAGAAGCAGTGCGTTACTGAGTTGAGGATTATGGCTGGTGAAGATGATGACATGTTGAATCAGGGTGTTTAGTGAGGAAATCGGCAATGACGTTTGATTCATTTGCAGACTCAAAGCTAGTTGCCGGGGATAATCAAATGTCATGCGCATTTGCATGATGCTAGCCAATGTCCATAGACCAATCAGAATCCAGCGTGTGCGGGATAGGAAGCGGGCTTGTGTCCAATCGGAATCGGGGCGCCATAACAAATAGGCAAAGAGGGCATAGAAAAATACCGATCCGGGACTGCCGGTGATGGCATTCGCTAAGGGAGTCAAAATCATGCCCATGCCTTCTCCCCAAATCCATACAACTAGACTCCACACCAAAGATAGTCCTAAGCCCGTTTTTTCCCAATGTTTTATCGGCAATGCGATGAGGAGCCCAATAATAATTTGGATAATGGCAGCGAGCAGATTGGCGATTACGGCATGTTGGGCCCATAGATTGATGCCCCAATGCATAATGGGATGAAGCCACTTGGGCTGGTCAAAAAGATTTGGTAAGAAGACTTGAGTGATCAAAGAGTTTGTGAACATGGCGGGCTTTAATTGCAAGAACCCATCGAAAATCCACAAACCACTGACAGCGTACTTGATAAGCAAACGTCCTTGCATCAATCCCACGTCCTTCAATGCCTTTTTGTAGAAAGATACGTAACGTGTTGTGACACAGATCTCTCAGGATGAAAGACTCCGAGGAATTGTTGCAACGAAAATGGACTTTTCTTCCTTTGCTCTTCCTTTCGTTGGATTTAACACCAAATCCTAGCTGAATTGAGGTTGAAGGACAAGCCAAGATTTTTTGATTTATGCCAAATATGAGGGCCAGTGATTTTTGTCACAGTTGATTGGTACGTGAACCTGTACATTGATTGCGAAGCGACTGATGAAGGATTTTAAGAACCCGGAGAAATCAAACGTCCTTATGCGCTCTTTGAAGGGAAGGGATTAATATGCATCGATTTCCTGAATCTCAATGGACCATGCATTATTTTACGGTTAGTATGATTTCATTGTTGCTGGCTGAGATCGGCTGGTTTATGGGCTGGGGAAATCCTCTTAAGAATTTGGGGACGCCCTCAGTATTAGTTCTAGTTCATTTGACTACTATTGGTTTTTTGAGTCTAGCTATGTTAGGCGCTTTGCATCAGTTTTTGCCTATCATCACGCAAACCGAATTATCCAGTCAACGCGGTTCCGCTTTCACACTAGGGAGCATCATATTGGGGTTAGCCGTAATGATTGTGGGATTTTTAGCATCGCCCGGCGGAACGCTGCCTCAAGTTCCCTGGATTTTACCCCTAGGCGGGACCATCGTCATTATTGGCGTTCTTGTAGCATTAAAAACTCTGGGAACCATTCTCCAACGATCATGGCCTTGGACACTGCCTACGTGGTTTGTGGCTACGGGACTAGGATTTTTGATATTAACGATATTTGCTGGCGTGTTTTTATCCTTTTCTCTAGTGGTTCCTTCATGGTTTAGCTCTTCGGCTCTATACGTAATCGGTGGGAGAGGGTTGGCTGCTCACGTGATCGGAGGCATGGGCGGCTGGTTAACATTAACGGCCATGGGTGTAAGCTATAGACTGTTAGGGATGTTTACGTTATCCAATGACCCTAGGGGATGGTGGGGATGGACTGCCTACGTGTTCACAGCAGTAGGGATTTTGGCTGTGTGGATATCCCGTTGGGTTGGCGCGAATATCGTCGCCGAAGTGGCATGGCTTGTGGTGCTTGTGGGTTTAGCCACTTACTTGGTGGATATTGGAAGGTTGTATCATCGACGTAAACGTCGGAAATTAGAGTTAAACGCGCGCTATGCTGTGGGTCCATTTATTTTTCTGAGTATTTTGCTAATATCGGCAATTTTTATTCCCATAAGTGGTCAGTTTACCGCCTTTGATTTGGGTGTGGTATTTCTAGGGCTTTATGGCTGGTTAGGAGGACTAGTCTTGACCCAGCTCTATAAAATTGTGCCGTTTCTCACTTGGATACACGTTTTCGGAAACCAAATAGGTCAAGGGAAGATGCCGCGGGTTCAAGATTTAGTTGACGAGAAGCGTGATCATTATGCCTTTTTTCTCTATTTCATTGCGACATTTGTGGCCGCTGTGGCTCTCGCACTGGGATGGTTTGCGCTTTTTCGGATTTTCATGTTTGGAATGTGGATTGCAACCTTGGATATCACTCGTGCGTTATATCATGCATCTTTGCCCTATCGGAATGCCAAACGGAAAAATGATTCGACAAACTCGCTATCAAGATCGTTCTTCTAATCACGAGAGCCTTGGCAGCAGCGATCCTTGTCATCGGCAACTATTCAAGTACAATCTACCAGTGGTCTAATTCTCACGGATGGCGGGAACGGCCCGTTTTGCTTACAACTGGGCCTTGAATCAATGGCAGCAGCAGTCTGAGGCATGGAAGGCGGATTCCTCGTTGCCCAAGCCGTCGGACGTCGCTTTACGGCGTCAACTGAATGCGATTCAGCGCGAGCAGTTTCCTTGGATGCTAGATATCACCAAAAATGCGCCCCAGATGGCGATCATCCACTTGGGCCAAGCGTTTAAGAATTTCTTCGCCGGGACAGCCGCATATCCCGAAGCTGGGGTGGGTGTGAATGCATGAAACGTTGCGGTTCGTCGGGAAAGTCGTGGAGGGAACTATCTCACGCACCGCGGATCGCTGGTTTCTGAGTATCACCGTGGAGATTCCCGATCGGCACAGTGTCCGCCGCGAAAACCAAGCGGTGGTCGGAGTGGATGTGGGTGCGTCCGCGTTGGCTACCCTCTCGACCGGAGAGAAGGTTGTGGGACCGAAAGCTTATGCCGCGACGTTGAAGAAACTCCGCCATGTATCTCAACACTTCAGTCGCCAGATGGAAGCCGCTAAAGTCCGCGCCGGACTGAAGCCCGGCGAACCCATTCCGAAAGGAATGCGCATCCCCCGGTCGGAGACCATGCGGAAAACCCAACGGCGCATCGCTCGGCTCCATGCCCGGATTGCGAATATTCGGGCCAATACGTTGCATCAACTGACGACCGATCTCGTCGAACGTTTCGATGTCATTGCCATCGAGGATCTGAACGTGGCCGGGATGCTCAAAAATCACCCGCTAGCCCGGTCCATTGCCTTTGGCGCATTCCGACGCCAACTCGAATACAAAGCGGCCCAACGCGGCAAGATGGTGGTTGTGGTGAGCCGCTGGTATCCCAGCAGCAAAACGTGTTCGTCGTGTGGATACAAACTGCCGAAAATGCCGCTCGCTATGCGGGAGTGGACGTGCCCAGAATGTCATACGCGCCACGACCGCGACGTGAACGCGGCGATCAATTTACGTCGAGTGGCCGAGAGTTCGGTGAGGGGCTCCTCACCCGTTCCGGCGTAAGCCGGACTGCTCGGTGATAGTCTGGGGAGCGCCCTCCGGTGGACGACCGGCCAATGACCCTAAGAAGCCGTGGCGCGATGAACCAGAAAGGTGGCAATAGAATTGATCAGGAATGGTCAGAAATGAATAAGTCCATCGGAACGGTACGAAGGATTGTGGCATCAAGCCTCTCATCTGTTATGTTTCTTTCGTGAGGTAAAACAAAGAAATTTGGTCTATGGAGATTAGGGGCTTAATATCGAGTGCCTATTGAAAGTCAGATGACATTGACACCTTAAAATCGGAAATTCATCTTGTAGGATACTTCAGTACGATAAGTTAGGATATTTCAGTACGATAAGTCAGTTAAAGCGAAGACAAAAGAGATGGTTATCGGGCAATAGGCCTTGGCGATATTCCTTAAATTACGCTCGATGACGGGAGAGGAAGAAGCCTCGTTGGACAATAATCTGGTATCCCATTAAGGCTACATGGATTAATGGCCAGAAAACAATTACAATTCCCGCGATGGCTATAGGTTCCCGGATTTGTTGCATCATGCCCCAAACTATTAGGGCACTGATGACAAATGCCAATGAAGCGTTGATAATTGGCAGTAAATGGGAATTAAATCGCTGGGCCATAAAAAATGCGGAAAATTCTTTATGACGAATCTGCCTGACCATGACAAGGGAGAGAAGAAATGGAACAATGCGCGATTGATAAGTGAAAACGAAAGTGGTTGCACCGAGAACTAGTAGGGCAATTGTTAAGGAGGGGTCGTATAATAATTCTATTGCGGCCATTAGCCACAAAAGCCATCCTAATGCGACGCCGATGAAAACCGTATCCCACTTAGGAGATTGATGGTGTTTCGACAAAGAATAGATTTGCCACAATACCACAAGTGCGGTAAGGGTCCAAATCAGAGTGATGGGGAGTGCAAGAGTCGGTATCCATCTTCTTGCAAATTGCAAAATCCATCCAGTTAAAGCAAGAACGATGGGTAGCCACGGTCTGAGAGTATGCATTTTGGCCAGAGAAAACATGGGAAGTAATTTGATTTGAACGGCTAATACGAGCATAATAATCCAGCCGACCCAGGCTGCATTCAAGTGCTCTGGCAATAGGTGTAGGTAGCTCGTGAGCCCACTTAAACCTAAAACCATGGCCAAGCCGAAAATCCATGTGAGATTAATCGAAAATAATGCGATACAGACAGTCCATGTTAACTCATCCCAAGGACGTGTTGAGCTCATGATGCGATTTAGAGCGAAAATCGTAAAAATCACAATACTAAGAGCCATCAGCAATGCTCCGAAAGGGAGCAGCATTGCGTGATGAGCAGAGAAGCCTAAGAGAAACAACAGCAGACCAACTCCATAGACAAGAAAGTGAGCAATCATGAATGAAGGCGATGCAGATACCACGTCAAAGACGACCGGTAACCATTGATAGAGCACTCCAAACATGGTCATGGTGAGGAATCCTAATGTAAGCATGTGTACGGTAACAATGGTAAAATTTGTCGTTAAAGCGTTCTCCAACAACTGCGAAGGTCTTAACCATAAACTCAAGCCCACCGCACAAATGCTCAACCATGCGGCCACAAAAAATAAGGCGGGTCCTATTAAGTGAGGGGACTGGCGAATATTGATGGTCGGTTTATATTCTCCAGCATGTTTCTTCATTGTCTCAATGTCCATGACTTAACCTCAACTTCCTTCAGTATTCGACTACTTTTATCTTATTGTCTGAAGCGATGGAGACTGTGTCATTTATCACATTGCTAGATGGAAAACAAAAAATATGAATTCTGATGTAACAGCCTATTCGTTGCGAATGAAAGCAGAGACTAAATGGTCAGCGATAGCGCTTGCTCTTTTTTAGAAATTTATTTGAGTGCTCTGAATTTGTGAATTGAGGTATCTTTAGCCTTGTGATCAGAGTCACAACCGCGTGCGCAATGTTCGTGTAATGTTGTCGTAAAGATTATTGAGTTATCGATAGCATTTCAGAATAATGGGGGGAAAGGTTATGGAACCCGTGGTGGTCGAAGTTAAAAGTATTTTAAAACAAGGTCTGTCATTATTTGGATATATGATGAATACCGTTAATCAGCTTGAGCCCGGCCAAAGTTTGATTGTTAAATCTTCGTTTAATCCGCGTCCTTTGGTTTCCCAAATGCGTCGACGCGGCTATCGCATTGAGCAAGAAAAGATTGGCAAAATGATGATTACCACTTTTATTCCCCAAAATCTGAGTCATGATCAGAATCGTTCTCATTCGGGTAACTTATCACGCTATGAGATCCGTGTGGATGGACCCGAAGTATTGTTAGACAACCGGGGACTGGTTCCACCAGAACCCATGCAGCGAACCTTGGCGACTCTTGAGGAAGTGCCTTTAAACAGTGTCGTTGTTATTCACAATGATCGCATTCCGGTATTCTTATTGGAATATCTCGATGATCATGGTTTTCCGTATGAAACCATGGCCCAAGACGATGACTCGGCGATAGTCCGCATACTCAAAGTTCATTAAACCCAAGACATCACGGTGACGGAAAACGCTATATCACAAATATTGAAAGGGAAATGGGCCAATTCTGTTATCGCCTGAACCTCGCTTCTAGGCAATCAGGTTCCGGCGTGCTCATTGCTTGTCGCCGTGGCGAAAAAGTAAAGATGGCCTTTGTCGGCCTTGCGGGGTGTTATAATATTATTTAGAAAATAATCCCTTTCAGAAAAATTTCCCCGTGCCATTGTACCGAAGAAAAGGAGAGGATGTCTTGAGTTGGCGTTCCGAACGAAAGAGCAAAACCATCTCAGAGGAAGTCGCCATCAACCCCCTGTTTGCGCGCCGGGGAGAAGAATCGGTTCCCCGATACCATCTGGCGGAAGAAGGCCTATTGCCGGAAACTGCCTATCAAATTGTCCATGATGAATTGACGTTAGACGGCAGTGCCCGTTTAAACTTAGCAACTTTTGTGGGCACCTGGATGGAAGTGGAAGCGCAGAAACTGTATGTGGAAGCGGCCAACAAAAATATCATTGATAAAGATGAATATCCTGAAACCGCGGCCATTGAGGAACGGTGTCTCAAGATCCTTGCTAATTTGTGGAATGCTCCAAATCCTGAAGAAAGTCTTGGGGTTTCCACTACCGGTTCATCAGAAGCCTGTATGTTAGGCGGTTTGGCTCTAAAAAGACGATGGCAGCTATCTCGTCGGCAACAGGGAAAGGATACCCTTCATCCTAATATTGTCTTTAGTTCTGCGGTGCAAGTGGTTTGGGAGAAGTTTGCTAATTATTTTGAAGTGGAACCGCGTTATGTCGATATTACCCCTGAACATCCCTATTTGACGCCAGAAGGTGTGCTGGATGCAGTAGACGAAAATACTATCGGCGTGGTACCAATTTTAGGGGTGACATATACGGGGAGTTATGAACCTGTTGCCAGTATTGCGCATGCTTTAGACGATTTAGAGAAACGTACGGGCATGTCTGTTCCCATTCATGTGGATGCCGCATCGGGAGGATTTGTGGCGCCTTTTTTGCAACCCGATCTGCTATGGGATTTTAGACTTCCTCGAGTGCATTCTATCAATACTTCGGGCCACAAATATGGATTAGTTTACCCCGGATTAGGATGGATTCTCTGGCGTGATCAGACGCTATTACCAAAAGAATTAATCTTTAATGTGTCCTATTTAGGAGGGAGTATGCCCACTTTTGGGCTCAATTTTTCTCGACCCGGTGCCCAAGTTCTCCTGCAATATTATAATTTTCTGCGCTTGGGACGTCAGGGCTATCACATGGTGCAAAAGGCCTGTCAGGATGTGGCCCATTTTTTGTCACAAGAAATTGGAGCCATGGATCCTTTTGAACTAATAACTGACGGATCAGATTTACCCGTTTTCGCATGGCGAAAAAAACCGGAAGAGCATCCTTTATGGACATTGGAAGACTTGTCTTTTGTGCTGCGCGAACGAGGATGGCAAGTTCCCGCTTATCCCTTACCCGCAAAGATGCAAGATATTACGATTATGCGCGTTGTGGTTCGAAACAGTTTTTCCATGGACATGGCACAGCTCTTTTTAGATGATTTAAAACGGGCTGTGGGGTATTTGGAAGGGCTCGATCATCCGTTTCCGCAAGCACTGCGACAACACAAAGCATTTCATCCTTAGATAGTCCTGGTCAGATGGAGGTCAATGGGTAAGTGTAGAAAATCGTCCCGGCTCTATAAGCCATCAAGAACTGTCCAATTTTTGAGGTGTGTGGCATCAAGAACGGTGATGTAACCATGACCATGGCTAATGAGATGATTGGAGGAGAGTAAATGGAGCGTTCGCGTAATCGTTTCTCGTTGAACACCAAGCATCCGTGCAAGTTCTTCGTGTGTAATGCGAATATGTGGACCCATTCGTTCTGTCAAGAGACTTAAAATGCCCGCAACTTGGGCGGCAACCGGGCGGCCTTTGGTATCAGCTATGGTTTCTTGAACAAGTCTTAAACGTGTTGCTAGCGTGCGGCACAGGGCTATGGAAAATTCAGGGATTTGATGTTGGAGATTCGTTACGTGATCTCTTGATATCCACAAGATGCTCGTTGGGGTTTCCATCGCTTTGGCCGTAGCAGGGTAGGGACTTTTATCCCAAAGACCGGCGATGCCAATAATGTCTCCGGGTAACCAAATTCCAGTCGCAAAAACGTAGCCGTCAGAACTAGTTCGTTCCACCGAAATCCGTCCTTCTAAGACAATCCAAAGACCAGTAGTTTCCTCTCCTTGATAAAATATTACTTCTCCTGTGGTAAATTTTCGGGTCAGGCTTGACGCTTCTAAGATGGGAACAGGGATAGAAGATAATAACGGGATTTGATTCGGTAACACGCGTCATCCCTCCGGCATTTATATCCATTGATATGCGATAATTAGCGAGCGGATCAGTTTTGATACCCTTATCAGGACTTGCTTTTAAGAATAACACGCGAATCGACGATTGCGCAGGATGGGTCGTTTACCAATCACAAGGTTGTCGAGTAGTGATGGTGTCCAGTCTTTTGCTGGTACATGGCATGATCCGAGCGTATTACCGCTTCATCAAAGTGCCCACCCATGGGCTCCCAACTCCAAACCACACTGATGCCGAGATTTATAACATGCCCTGGAGAGATGGTGAAGGGGACTGTTTCAATAGCCTCTTGAATACGCGAAAGGATTTGGGCACCATCATCAGAGTCTGTGCCAGGAAAAATCATCACAAACTCATCACCGCCAAGGCGAATGATTTGATCCTCTGGGCGGCAAATATTTTTTAAACGAGCAACGGTTTGACGCAAAATATTATCGCCGGCTGCATGTCCAAACTGATCGTTAACCTCTTTAAATCGGTCGAGATCACAAAACAAAAGTCCTAGAGATGTCGATTGGAGTAGGGATGTCGCATAAATCTGTCCGAAGCTGCGAGTCATTGCCCCGGTTAATTCGTCGACTGTCAGTTGTTGATGGGTACGTTTGACTTGTTGGCGCAGTTCAAACCTTGAACCTCCCCGCCCTAAAGGACGGAGATTCTGGGGGAACCCCCGTGGCTGCGTCGCGGGTCGTGAGACCCTCGGAGTGACCCTCCTGACTCGCCACCGCTTATCCCGCCAGCAATTTCCCGGGGCTCAGCCGGACTACGCCTTAACGCCCTTTTGAGAAGGACGGGACGGCGATACGTGATCCGTTGGGGTACCAAGAACTCCCCGGGGCGAATCGCCCCATGCATCCCCTTGTTGAGGATGTTCACCGCCCCGACGCCGTCGCGGTGCGCCCGATAGCCACAGGCGCGACAACGGTAGGTGCGGCCCGCCACCTTGGTGAGATGGCCACAATGCGGACACGTTTGGGACGTGTACGCCTCACGGATTTTTACGAGCTGGATGCCATGTCGACGAAGCTTGTATTCCAAGTATTGTTCTAACCGCCCGAACTCCAGCGCCCCCACCTCTTGGTTGGTCCGCCGGGATCGACGGTGTCGTTGGTGGTGGTTGAGGGTCCCAAGATCCCCCACGTACAAGAGGGTGATGCCGTAAGCGAGACAAAACGCGACGATCTGATTGGCTGCATGATGCAAGGCGTTGCGGGCGACCCGTTCGGCTTTCTGGCTGGTGCGGTATTGGGCGCGGTTCAGACGCTGGCGTCGTCGTGACCCGGGTTGCGTGCGAGCCCGTTTCTTGCGGAGTTTGGCTTGGGCCTTGGCCCGACCCTGCTTCACGGACCGCAAGCCCCGCCCGGAAATCGCCAAGGCTTCTTGGCCATCCGTTACCATGCCCAAATGAATCACGCCGATATCCAGCCCTCCGGCTTTGCCAGACGCCATGGGCACGGGATCGGGAATCTCACGGGTGATGGTGATGTAGAGTTCCCCAAAGCCCAACTCGGCCTGGACCACCCGCCCGGGAGGCATCGCCTCCGGAAGATGCACCCGAATGGGTTCACGCCCCCGTCCGCGGGGTAAAAGCAGATGCGGGCCTTGCCTCTTAAGCGCTTGGCCCTTAAAGATGGGGTTAAAGTATCGGCGGAACCGCCAGGGATACCGGGCCTGCTGATCCCCGTTCTGCCGTTTGGTGCGCACGCCGTCAATCGTCGCGCAGAATTTCTCGATGAGGGCTTGGACGATTTGCGAGTGGAGCGGGAAGCGTTGCTTGAAATGCGCCTTGAGTTGGGATTCCGTCGGCCACGGCCAATGCCGCCGCCGACAGAAACGATGAATCTTGACCAAACGCGTCCACAAGTCCCCCGCGGCGCGGCGCGCTGCCGACGCTTTGTCCCATTCCGTGGGGGACAGAGCAACCCGATAGGTGAAGACCGTCGTCTCTTGCACGGAGCACCCCCCCCTTTCTTGACGAACCGTTACGGTAATTATACGCGTGGTCTATGGTGAAAACAAACGATGACCGAACGGGCCGGCATGGTGTGTTTCACTGACATGTTCACTGGGTCTTTGTGGCCCAGTATCGGCGGTGGGTCTTGACGCAAGACATCGTGGAGGACCTGCGGACCATGTTTGCCGATGTGTGCCGGGACTTTGAAGCCCCTTGAGAGGAATTCGACGGCGAGCGGGACCATGGGCATTTGCTGATCACCTACCCACCTAAGGTCGCCCTGTCTCGACGGGTGAATAGCCTCCAAGGCGTCTCATCCCGCCTGATCCGCCAAAAACATGACCCCCTATCGAGCGAGCGCTATGGGGCGGCAGCCTCTGGTCCCCCAGTTATTTTGCCGGATCCGCAGGCGGAGCACCTTTGTCGATCATCAAACAATACATCGAACAGCAGGAAACCCCGGATTGACCCCTACGGGGTCAGCGCCTGATATCTCCGCCCTGCAGTCCGGAGTTTTACGGCGCATCCCGATAAAATCGCCCAAAGAAATAATCCGCCAATCCAAATTGTCGGATAATCAGTACGGTGATGTTGAATCCACCAAATGTCATGCACGAAAAGTGCAGTGGTCAATAATCCAGCTAACATGTAGATTACGCTTTGTTTCCGTGGCCGTTTCCAAAACGAATAGATACTCAACCCCACAATGGCTGTGGCACCGCCACCATAAATCAGAACTTTGACGACGATAATCGCCCAACTAGGATGAACGATGGCGATCCAAAACCCGTCGGGAATGGGTTTGAGAACAGGATTCCATGCAAGTCCGGGGAGATTAAGGAGAATGAAAAAAGCTATGCCAATAACCCAGAGGACAGCAAAATGGCGCCATTTACGCAGGTGTAATAATGCCAGTTGGGCATCAATGACAGCGACTTCGGTAAGATAGGCAGTGGGGAGAAAAAACCGGCTCCAGATGCGAGCACTCTCTTCGTCTTGGCTCATCAACAACAAGGCGAATACCGCCCAAAAGATACTCCCTAAAAACATAATCAGAACCACTGGCCTGGCGATACGGTCCCAAAAGCTACCCCAATAGCTTGAAATTAAGGCTCCGGATACTAAGTAAACCAAAGACGTCGCCCAAAGAGGAACGATAGCCCAAGGCATCGATAAGTGATCCATGACACTTCTCCCGCGTCTATCAAATCGTTTTCATAATGCCATTCTTTCGAATAAACATCTACTACACAATCACAAAAATGTTGAAACATTCTTGATGTCAAAGAAGTGGCATGGGTTTTTCAAAATCCTCTTGCCATTTTACAAGACGAAAAATCCAGCGTTTAGGCCCTTCTTCATCCATATGAACACGTCCACCTGGCCGCAGTTGTTGAAATTCCTGGATGAAGGGAGCGGGATTGTGATTGGCTTCTAAAATGAGCGTGTCGCCAATTGTGAGATTGTCAAAGGCTTTAAGTAAATGCCAATGACGGTGTTTAGCGGGAAATTGAGATACTTTTTTCTGGTAAATCATGAAGCACCCCTTCTTTGGTAATTTGTGGGAAGTTTTTCTCATCCCTTGTCTTTTCAATTTTATGTCTTGTTGTGCCTGGACACATCGGCCATTTGGGATGCCTAAATGAAGCAATGCCAAAGAGCTACCAAAATTTCGTAAAAATAATACATTTGTTATCAAGATTTGATACGTTATAACTATCTCGGCACGATGATTCGATTTCAAAAAAGTCGGCCTGCGCCAAGTTTGTTCTGATATCGATAATGAATGCAAAAATGATGGCAGGGAGGGAAGCTGATGAATTTAACACTGATTTTACGACAAAAGATGGGGAAATTGTTTTCGCTTGATACCTGGCTTCCCACAGAATTGCCAGAGTATGCTACGGGCTTTATGTATACTTTAGGATCTTTAACCGCCTCCAGTTTTGTGATCCTCTTGCTTTCTGGGATTGTGATGGCAGCGAATGGACCACAGTGGTGGACTATTTCTCATCTGGGGTTTTTTGTCCGGGGTGTTCATTTTTGGTCTGTGCAAGCGTTCTTTTTCTTTATGGTTATGCATCTATTGCGCGTATTCTTTTCCGGAGCCTGGCGAGGAGGACGGGAGAGAACCTGGTTATTAGGTACCCTTGCTCTTCTTGTTGCGATACCTACGGCATTTACAGGCTATCTTATGCGCGGTGATTTTTATTCCCAATGGAATGCGGTTCAGGCTAAAGACGGGCTCAATGCGTTGGGCTTCGCTTGGTTTAACACCTTAAATGCCGGTCAAATGTATGGACTGCATGTGATTGTGTTTCCGTTTGTTTTGGGCTACATCATCGCGGTGCATATTGCTATGGTGCGTATTAAAGGCGTCGTGCCGCCCTATCCGACTCATGAAGAGTTGATCGCCCAAGGGGTTATTAAACCATCCTCACCTAAGGAGGTGCCTCATGTACCATCCGGACATTGATGTAACTCACCGCTATAAATATATTCCGGCCGATTTTGCCAAGCACTTGCTGAGCACCACGATTGTAATAGCGATTTTGACCATCTTGTTGTCGGCAATTTTTCATGAACCCGTCCGACCAGCGATAAAAATTAGCCAATATGCCAGAGAGCATCCCTTAGGTTTCGTCAAGGTGGCGATGGGTGACTTAGATGGGCAAGGCGAAATTGCCAATTATGGGCCGCCTTACAATAATGGAAATGGTTCAGTCCAGGATTTTGTGCAACGATGGGTCGGCATCTTGCACCCCGTTTATCCGCGGGAAGATTTTATTCTCAAACCATTACAATATGCTGCGTCTATCAATCCCCATTTCAATCCGCCACTGCAGCAATTTTTAGCGGCCAGTCCCAGTCAACAAACACAGTGGGAAAGGGCTTACAATCAGGTGTTGCCTAAAGCAAAATACATCAATGGTCAGATCATTGTACCTCCAGCTCCTTATGGTCCGGTTGCATCGTTAATGCAGGATCTTTTGCAATTGGGACAAAGTGGATTAATGACGGGAGCCTTAGACCGGAGCCCGGCAGACTACCAGTTTGATAATCAGAACTCGCTGCTGTTTTTGCAAGGCAAACCGCTTCATGATGCCGCGGCAAAATTGGAACTCAAAGGCAACCAATGGGGCATTATTCATGAAGAAGATGCGCCATATCCGGGGCCTTGGTGGATGACAATTGTCACCGCTATCTATCAGATTCCTTTTATTGCCAATGCCTCGGCAGCTGACGCCTTGGCTTTAGGATCCGGTTTAGTCCTCTTCTTATTTCTTATGTTTGCCCCATGGATTCCTGTATTGAACCGGCTTCCGAGGTACTTAGGTGTTCACCGATTGATATGGCGGGATTATTACAAAAAATATCATGCTAAGGATTTTCAATTGTAAACGAGTCCACAGTATTTGGGAATGGATGGGGAGAAATCGTTCAGCCGTGGGATTTCTCCCCGTTTTTGACCTTCGCCATTTAAGGCATGATGGGCATCCATCCCGCAAAAATGCGGTAACTCCAATTGAATACGGATTTCGAGGCGGCAGCCATCCGTCCGACATTGACCCATTGTCGTTTACCTCCATAGAGGGTATCACTTAACGTGAAAATACCCTTACCGTGTCCGAGCCACATGACGTGAAGAATATAGGGGTTGTAAGGCTTGCTGGTTTTATGTTTGCGTTCTGCCCAAAAGGCATGGACAGCAGTCCTAGCTTGCAACATGGCTATATGACCCAGTTTAGGCAATGCGGAGCGATTCACGTCGCCCACCGCATAGATGTTAGGCCACCTTTCGTGACGGCAGTATTCATTGGTTGGCATCCATCCATAACCATCATCAAGTCCACTTAAACGCAGGAGTTCGGATCCGGGATAAGGGGGGACCCAAATCATTCGGTCAGCTTCCAGGGTCACTCGATTCTTTAAGATTATGCTCGACCGGGTCACCCGGTCATATTGGGCATGGGTGATAAGATGAATGTCGCGCCGTTTTAATTCCTTTAGCAGAAATTCTTGACTTTTTGGCCCGAGGGATTCTCCTGGTACGCCGGCTGGCGTCAGTATGGTAATCGCTGTGCCTTTCCGGCGGTTTTGCTTGGCTAACCAGGCATCGAGCAAAAATCCCACTTCAAAACCGGGCACGTCTAAAGATGCTTGCAGTTGAATCGGATCATAAGGACTTTGATGTAAACAGCCAATCCCGATGACAATATGATGAATGGGATTGTGCACGGCATATCCCGTGTTGCGGGCCAGGTAATCTTCGCACACCCCGCTTCGTTGGGGCCCTAGCCCTTTGATGGTTGCCCAACCGGGATCGGACCCTGTGGCCACAAATAAGGTGTCATAGGTCAGTGGGGGATGTCCCGTTAAAATGACCTGCTGCGAACTCGGATCAATTTTGAAAATCGTGTCCCGAATAAAGTGAAACCCTGCTTGTTCATATTTTCTGGCCATATGAATGTGCCATTGATCCGCAATGTGAGGATGACCGGCTGCTGCCATCACCATGGCAGGCCGGTATGTCATCATGGGCCATTGATCCACAATGGTCACATCAATTTCATGATGGGAAAACAGTTTGTGTAACCAATAGGCGGTGGCAGAGCCGCCAAAACGGGAACCGAGAACGACGACTTTATGCATGGAACATCATCTCTTGAGGGGCATTCAATAAACGATATTGTCGTAGTAGTAACTGGTTGAGCACTTGATATTCGGCGACGACGCGGTCTAATTGCGCAGCCAGACTATGGTTTTTGTGATTCAAGGGCAAATTCAGATTTAATAACCTGGCCGCCTCTTCGGTTTTGGGTATCAATGACACGGTTCGTAATTGCTTGACGTTGGTGAGGCCCATGGCTTCTAACATGATGCGTAATTCCGAGGCCGTAGCATTAAACCAATTTACGCCATGTTCTACGGCTTCGCCTACGTCAAACCGGGGTTTTGTGTGATGGGAACTGTCGGCAAAAACCAGGGCGCTAGCTCCTTCAAGCGTCGTTGACATGAAAGGGGAGAGCTGCATGTGGCTCATCGCAAACAAAATGGCCGATCCCACTGCTACGGCATCAGCACCGAGTGCAAGTAATTTGGCCATATCGGCAGCGCCTTTGATGCCCCCTGACGCAATCAGAGAGATATGATGAATGCCATGGTCATCTAACCAGCTCCTTGCTCTTTTGATGGCAATGGCTGTGGAAATGCCAAAGTGGTCAGAAATTACCGCGGGACTTCCTGAACTTCCGGCTTCTTGGCCATCTAAGGTAATGACATCGATCGGCCACGAGGCTAAAATGGCCAGATCCCGTTCAACGTGGTTAGTCGCGGGCAGTTTGACTCCAACAGGGATATCAGGATTAAGAGATTTGATGTGATATAACATCTGGGGAAGGGACGGGGTCCCCGAATGAATCACGATATGCTGCTTATGGGCTATGCGTTTGAGACGCTTGGGCAAGTGTTTGTGTTTCGAAATGCGAATAGCGGCTTCCGCTCCTTGACCGAGGTGAATTTCGATCATATCGGCTAAAAAGATCATCGGATTTTGATGGTTCCAAGGACCTTGTGACCACTGTAGAATCCAGCGGTAAGCATAGGCCCGTTCTTCAGGGAGAAAAGGACCTTCACCTGAAGACGTGGCAGTTCCGGCTAACGATGAAATTTGAGCCAAGGCCAATTTAGCATCGGCACTAAGAGCCATGCCATATGCCATGGGGGCAATGAGCACCGGCAATTCCAGTTGTAGCGGTTTTTTGGCGCGAGGCCCGATGGTTACCGCCAAGGAGATGTCTTGAGTGCGTGGTTCCCTAAATTCCAGGGTTGCCGGATCAAAGGCTAGTTGATCAAGCAAGCTTGGCTGAAAAACAAATGACCCCATAGGATGTTCTGCCGCTTTGCCATTCTGGGCACGTTGCAGGAGTAAGAAAATTTCTCGCCAAGACCAGGCTTGGAGAGCAAAAAACACTTCGGTCAGATGGGTGCGGGGGGAAGAACCCGCCAGTTTTTCTGCTCCATGCCCCACCCAGCGAATGAGCCACCATAAAACAGCGATTCCGGCTATGAACAGCACCATGATAACGATCAAAACGGTCCATATCACTGTTGGTAACATAATAAATTCTCCTTTAGAGCCCTGTCATTTGAAGTCTTCGGCGATTTATCAGGCCAGATGATGTTTGGCGTGCAGGGCGTTAGCAATCAACCGAATGAGAATGGAACTCACCAGGACAATCAAGCTGACACTTAAGTCGACGGGATTGAAAAAATCTAATAATAAATGGGTTGCGGTGGTCGGTGTGGGAATAAAAAAGGTAATTAGGATTTCCAAAATGGAAAAAATCCATACCGCCATGGGAGTCAGATTATAGGATTTCGTAAATAATTTAGATGAATTGACGCCCATACAAAATAAATGGGCTGCCAAATAAAAGACAATGGCGCCTGTCCAAATCAGCAAAATTATCAGTCCCGGCCGGCTCAAATAAAATGTGTGGCTTGATTGGTTGCTCAAGACGTAAACAAGCGGCCAGCGCAGACGGAGAACGGCATAAGGCCCAATGGATCCTACGGTAATCACATAAATCAAAGAAATAACTATCCCTTGGAAGAGAATCGCTCCTAACGTTAGTTTACGAATGAGCATCTGAGTGGGAGAGCGGACAAAATGAGCCACGGTCACCGAGACTTCATTTTGTTTCCACAAAAACCAAGTACTCAATATGGCTTGGAGGAGGGGATGGACGACAATATGAGTGGAGGGACGGAGTGCCCACCAACAATGGACATTTGTCCATTCGATCGTAATGAGCAAAAACAGGAGCAGCATCAGCACAGGAAACCAAAACTGAATATTACGAGCGAGCACGTGAAAGGAGCGACTGGCAAACCAGGCGGATTCCGCAGCTATCATCAATTTCATGGCCCAAAGCGGGGTGAGCGGGTAGAAAACAGCGGACAGCATTTGCGCAAAGAGTGCCAGCATCGTGGCATCAAGAATCAAACATAAGGTGATATGAATGAACAAAATCGGCCAGGCAAAACCATGCCACGTCTGACGCATCCGGTCCGTAAGAATCCCCGGGGGCGTAATCTTCATCCAGATGAGTGCCAAGGAGCTCATCACGATAGCCATGGCAATGCTGGCTAATATGGCCCACGGCGTGTCATCTCCTGCCAACAGCAAAATGGCTTGGGGCCAAATGAAGATGGCCCCTGTGACAATGGACATGGCAATATAAAGAACATATTCTGTAGCCCCAATCGGCTCAATCGCTGTGCTTACCGTAAAATCCCTTCTCCTTTAACAGAAATCGTCACCGTAATTTGTGCCTGAATAGGCATAAACGATGAAGAATGTGTGCCAAACCACAAAATTCGTTCGCCGTAGCCAAATGGGTCGACCTTGGTGACATTGGCCCGGTGAATAGCATCGAGACAGGACTGGAGAATCTGATGTTCTGCTTCCGTAATCACCGTCTGTTGACTAGACAGCTGCATGATTTGATGTCCTGACACCTCGTCGATATATCCGGATAAGCGAATATTTTCTTTGACATCCAAAGTATGTCCCATTTGGTGAATACTTAATGCGCGGTGCTCATGCATCGTGGTTACGTTGACTGTTTCGTGATTCCAGGAAAAGGACAAAGACGTTTTTTGCACCCGTCCGGTTAAATAGCCAAATCCTTGGGTCTCTTGATGGGTAAATATCACAGGACGTCCTTCAGTCGGGTAAACGGCGATGTGCCGAATCCGAAAATCTTTTCCAGTGAGAGACACTAATGGGGTGAAGGGGCTGATTCCGGCACTCACGCCATTAGACCAAAATTGCCAACCGCTTTGTCGGAGACGAATGGGCTGACAGTTTTTGCATTCAAAGTACGCCGATAAGAAGGTGCGGGGCGGAACCACTTGGGGAGAAACATATTCCACGATCGGTTCCAGTGGCACTTTGGCAGCCATTGTCCAATAGGTTTTGGGAACGGTGCCTTCCGCATTGATGGCATTGATGATGGGCCACAGTTGTGGCCAAGAAAGATGGCAGGACCAGACCAGAGTTTGCAATTGCCCTAAATATAGCGCACGGCTTGATTTTTCTTGGGCCCGCATGAGGGCTTGAGGAAAGGTGCTGGCATGAACGCTGACGGTGTAATATTCCTGATTAGGCTTGATGCTACTGAGTGAACTAGGAGATAAGGTGACGTTGGGAAACACAAAGATCCATTGGTACTCATTAGGCGCTTGAGTTTTGTCGACACCAACAGCCAAAACAATACCACGGTGTTCCAGCGCTTTCGAATCCCAACAACCAGTTAAGGAAAGAGACAGCATGATGACAACGAGAAAATGACTCAGAATTCTCTTATTCACCGGCTTCCATGCGCCCCCGCTGTAAATGTGCTGGTTCCTTCACCTTTTCATGCTCGCTGCTTACAATGACCAAGGGACGTGCGGCCGAGAGGCGGGTCCGCAATAAAGTCCAGGGAACGCGGATCAAGTAGTCTTTCCAGTCAGTTCGTCTAAAAGGTGTTGCCGGTTCAAAATAGGGGGTGCCAAATGAAGTCATGGCGCTTAACATGCCAATTAAGAGTAGCGTGACTAACACAATGCCCAGAATTCCCATGACAGCCGATACCAGAAGCATGACCACATTGACAATCCGCCACGTACCCGTGAGCTCATAAACGGGCACGGTATAAAAACTTAATGCGGTTAACGTGATGACCACAATAATTTGAGGGCTCACGAATCCGGCTTTGACTACAGCGGTTCCCACCACAATTGCCCCAACCGTCCCAATCGTGGTACTCATCGATTTGGGAAGGCGCAAAGCCGCTTCGCGTAAGATCTCAACAATGACCACCATTAAGATGGCTTCGACAAATGGTGAAAAGGGCAGGGCAGCATGATCACCTAAAGTAATGACGAGCAACGTGGAAGGAATTAAATTGGGATTGACTTCAGTAAGGGCAATATATAACGCGGGAAAATAAATCCCCAAAATCCATCCCAATAAGCGGATTGTTCGCACAAACGAGGTATCATACCAGGCCCCTGAATAGTCCATGGCTGTACGGTAAAAATCGCCTAAGGGGGCAGGAGCAATGAGGACAAAGGGATCTCCATCGACCAAAATCACAACTTTACCCTCGAGAAGCCTCCAACAGGCAATATCGACTCGTTCGGTGGCGCGAATGGTCGGAAAAATAGAGCGGGGATGGTCGCGAATGAGCCCCGCAATCAATGTGGAATTGGCGTGACCACTGATTTTGACGTGTTCTAAGCGATTCAAGCAGGTTTCAATCAAAGACGGGTTGGCCACGCCTTCTAAATAGGCCAGGGCCACCGTGGTGTGTTGGCGGGTTCCTACCGTCAGTTTGTGAAAACGCAATTGAGGATCTAAAATACGCTGACGTAATTGATTCATTTGGGTTAGGATTACTTCATTAAAAGCTTCTTCTGGTCCTCTTACGCTGAGTTCAGTTTGAGGCCGTCCGATGCTGCGTTGACGGTATTTTACGGTGTCTACTACCCAGACCTTATCTAGTCCGGGGGCAAAGATGATGGTATTACCTGCCGCTAAGGCTTCAATAATCTTATCCCACTGGGTTTCCGAATGAATGTGTCCGGGGGTGATGGTGGTTTCGCCCCATGACTCAGGGGGGGCCGTTGTCTTCAACAAAGGTGCAATAATATCTTGATCGACCATTTGTGTATCTGACAGGCCGTCAATGCTGGCCACTAGTACTTTGTTGGGGGCGCAAGCCGGCACAATAATCCAGCGCAATAACACATCAGGACTAGAGCCGAATCCCGATTTGAGACGGTCATAGACCGCTGACAAATCCGGCGAATATTGGACGAGCGAATAAGGAGGTTTGGATAATAACGTGGTCCAGCCTTCCAATTCTTGGAGAAGCGGCTTCGCTAATTTGATTACATCTTTTACAGCATCAGCATTGAGCGGTTCGTCCACCAGTTTGTTGTCACCTCGATCCTAGTGTGATCGCCCAAAGATTTTTCCATGCAATGACTATAATCACTACAGACTTTTGCTACCATTAACAATGAGAGTTTGTGGGAGTAAAGAAGTTCGAGGACTCTTGGTGAAGGATCTGAAGCGCATTTTGTCGACGTATCTGATGTACCGCGTTAGGAGGAATAATCGTGCACTCTTTTTGGGCGATTGGTCTGATGACGGGAACTTCTGCTGATGGCATAGACGCCGCTTTGGTGAAGATTATGGGAGATGATCCATGGCCAACATGTCAGCTGATTGCGTTTGACTATCATCCCTTTTCGAAGAAATTGCGCCATGACATTTTTTCGCTTTTTCAAACTTCCATCTCTTTATGGCAATTGGGATACGTGCACTCTCAGTTGGCCCGGGATTCTGCTGACAGTGTTCAGAGACTTCTTGATTATCAAGGACTTCAAGCAGAGGATGTTCGTGTTATTGGGTTTCATGGACAGACCATCTCTCATTTCCCAGAAATTGGTTTTAGTCTTCAAATTGGCGATGCAACGCTCTTAGCGGCTTTGACCGGTATTCCTGTCGTCTCGAATTTTCGAGCGGGTGACTTGGCTGTAGGAGGTCAAGGCGCACCATTAATTCCGTATTTTGACTACGCCATGTTTCGATCTAAAGCCCGAACACGAGTCCTTTTGAATATTGGGGGCATAGCGAATATCACCATCATTCCTCAGGATGCAGCTATCCAAGATGTCATAGGCTTTGATACAGGTCCAGGCAATATGCTAATAGACGGGACGATCGCATTAATTTCTCACGGAAAGCAGGCCTTTGATGAGGGCGGACACATTGCGGGATTGGGTCAGGCCAATGCGGTGTTGGTAAAAAAGTGGATGAGTCATCCATATTTCAAACAAGCGCCTCCTAAAAGTACCGGACGGGAAGTGTTTGGCTTGGATTTTTGTCAGCAACTTGTCAGTGAAATGCAGCGCCAGCACATGAGCCAGGAGGATAGTCTCAGGACAATAACAGCTTTCGTCGCGGAAAGTATCGCTCAATCTATTCGACAGTACGTTTTCGATCCCTATGATCTCATTGTTGCCGGAGGCGGAATGCACAATCAGACCTTGATGACAGAATTATCCACTAGGCTCGGAAGAATTAATTGGCAGAAGACGGATGATTATTACATTCCGGGCGACGCCAAAGAGGCGATGGCTTTCGCCTATCTCGCTTGGCAATATCTTGAAGGACGGCCAACCAATGTGCCGTCTGTTACCGGTGCCAAGAAAGCAGTATGTTTGGGAAATTTATTTCTTCCCTAGAAATGTCAATGATGGTGGTAGGTTTCTTAGAGATCGCGATGCTAATCTTTAAGCTGAAAGACCCAAATAGGACCCTGATGGACTATCAGCATCCAATATTGCGGATGGGTTTTGAGACGTCTTAGTGTTGCGTTAACTACAGATAGAGGGGTTAACCGGTTGGCCGGATTGACATTTTGGTTAAGAATGACGACAGTATGAAGCTGTAGAGCGGGCCGAGGAGGCAAGGGAAGGAACCGTACAACCGAACGTGATGATACCGTTGCCAAGGTGCTGTTTTGCCCATAGACCGGTACTCCAGGGGGAATCTTGCTCAGACAATCCACCAAGGCTCTGGTCGGATTCTTGTTATACCAAATAAGGGGTTTTTCTTCCTTCGCCCATAAACCCACACTCAATGCGGCAAGACCCCAGGGAATCAGAAATGTGGCCGGACGAGAAGGCAGCTGCCTCCACAATAAAATCAGGCTGATAAACCAAAATGGAGCAATGGGTAGCGAGTATTGATTAAAAGCATTCATTTGCGCAGAGAATAACGAAAGCCCATTGAAGACAACCATAATCCATGCCGGCCAAGCCCACCCTCCTCGAATGAGACCCCATATTGTCGGGAGAAAGGCTAGCGGTGCTCCTAGCAGCAAAATATACAGAATATCGACGTGCCGGAAGGCTGCGGTCAAAAGAATCTCGGGGTGGAGGATTAGATTTTTTATGCCGGACAATGGCGTTGGACCAAGCCATCCGTAATATTGTTGCCATTGCGCCATTTGATGACCGGCCAATGCGGGAAAGAGCACATCGACCTCAACATAGGCGAGAAGAACTCCTATTAAGAAAGTGGCTAGAGCCATTTTCCATTGTCGCCGTAAAAGCCATGGCGCTGCCAAACCTATTATAATCAGTGCGGCCGTGACTTTAGTTAACAGCATCAACATACAAGAGAGCCAAAAGTGGCGGGTGTGGTGCGTTTCGATGGCCCACGCGGCATAAAAAAATGCCGGAATGGCCAAGGTATCGGGATGCCAATCAAATAGCGCCGATCCCAATACCGCCGGATAGACTGAATAAAGACATAGAATTCCCCAAAAGGGTATGGAACCCACAGGATATTTTTTCATCCACCACGCCAAAAAAGGAATTCCTGATGCTAACGCTGCGGATTGAAGGAATAAGATCCCCGGAGAATGAAGAATTGAATAAGCCCAACCGATAGGATAGAGAATCCACGATCCGGCATCCGTCAGTGCGTCGTGTCCGTTGAGGGTCGATTTTGCCAGCCAATGTCCATGATTAATCAGCCACAGAATTTGTGAATAATACCCAAAATCCCATGTCGTGGCTCGCTCCGAATACAAACGAATAAGCGCTGCTGTCCAATAGATTATGAAAACGATGAGTGTCAATAACCATATTTTTTGGGTTGTCTTAGGATTTGTATAAAATGTCTGAACCGTGTTCTGACCTCCTCATTTCACAAATGTTGTTTAATTACCTAACATACGACAAATTAAGGCAAAAACCCTTTCATAAAGGGAAAAGTTTGTCAAAACTTTACATGATCTCTGTGGAAAGATTCAGCGCATTGCATGTCAAAGCCTCGAAGGATGAAGTGATGTGTTGAATGTTCACGATGACCTATAAATCTTTTGGATTTTGGTGAACGACAAATGCACTGACGCAATCATCACCGACACAAGACTGTGTTGCAGTGTGATAATCCTTCATAAAAAGGGCATTGATGATTTGTGCTTTTCCCAAACACCATAAAGAAATTGTGATGTTGTGAATAACCGTTGATAGCGAAACGGTGCTGAACATAATCGACACGGTGATTGGAATGAAGGAAACATAATTGTCATTCATCTACTTCATTCGTTAAGCCATATTCGGACTTTATTACTGGTTTACCGAATCGAAATGTGTTCAAACCAAGCTATCCTAGTTCCTTTGGAGGAACGGCTGAGGACCAATCGGACACGCGAAGCCGCCCCAGGTGCCCGTATTTCTTGCTCTCGCGAAATCTTACGCTAATAATATCCGGATTTGCCTATCAAGGCAGATCCCAATGTAAGGAGGGAGAATATGGATCAGTTGGGTTTGGCCCGTCTCCAATTTGGGGTCACCACAGTGTATCATTTCTTGTTTGTTCCCATTACCATTGGATTGGCTTTTCTTATCGCGATAATGGAAACGATTTATGTCCGAACGGGCAAAGAAGAATATCGACCGCTCATTCAATTTTGGGGTCGGCTATTTTTGATTAACTTTGCTGTAGGGGTTGTAACAGGTTTATTGCAGGAGTTTCAATTTGGTATGGACTGGGCTAATTATTCCCGGTTTGTGGGAGATATCTTTGGAGCACCTTTGGCTGTCGAAGCATTGTTAGCCTTTTTTATGGAATCGACATTCATCGGTGTATGGAATTTCGGATGGGATCGACTGTCGAAAAAAGTGCATTTGCTTGCCATTTGGTTGGTCGCTATCGGCACGATGACTTCCGGTTTTTGGATTTTAACGGCGAATTCGTTTATGCAAGAGCCCGTTGGATATCAAATGGTCCATGGAACGGCGCAAATGGTGAGTTTTGGAGCGCTATTGACCAATCCTCAGTTATGGGTGGAATTTCCACACACGATTTTGGCGTCGTATTTAACCGCATCGTTCTTTGTTTTGGCGATTAGTTCCTATCAATTACTGCGCCATCACTATCCCGATTTATTCAAATTTTCATTTCGACTGGCATCAATTGTGGGATTAATTTCAGCCGTGTTGGTTATTGTTGTGGGGGATTTGCAAGCAACACACCTTGAAACGTCGCAGCCTATGAAGTTGGCCGCAGCAGAAGCGCTGTGGAATACCACATCGCAGCACGCTCCGTGGAGTGTCTTTGCGATTGTGGATGCAAAGGCGCAAAAGGATTATGCACAAATTCAAATTCCTGATATGTTGTCTATTTTGGCCTATAAACGTTTAAGTGGTGCCGTGGAAGGCATTCATCAAGTGCAAGCCCAATACGTGAAAAAATATGGTCCGGGCAATTATGTGCCGCCTGTAGCTCCTGTTTATTACACGTTCCGTCTGATGATTTTCGCGGGAACAGCGATGTTAGCGTTAGCGGCCTATGCAGTGTATTTGTTGAAGAAGTCCCGATTTGCTGAAAAACGGTGGTTTCTTCGGGTTTTGGAATGGAGTCTGGTTCTGCCTTACTTAGCCAATTCTGCGGGATGGATTATGACAGAAGTTGGGCGTCAGCCGTGGGTCGTATATGGTTTACTCAGTACTGCCCATGGGGTATCTTCACCCCAAAGTGTTTCAGCAACCGATATTGCATTGTCTCTTAGTGCGTTTGCATTGGTCTACGGATCTATGGCGATCGCCGCGATTTACCTATTTCGCAAGTACACGTTCATGGGTTTAGATCCCACAACGAATCAACCAGAATCGGTCACGGATAAAGACATTTTACTGGCGGGATCAAAATCATGACAGGTAGTACTGGTACAAGGGGTACAAGGAGGGATTAGCGATGCTCAATGTATTTTGGTTTATTTTAATCGCGGTGCTGTTCGTCGGTTATTTTATTCTCGAGGGATTTGACTACGGCGTGGGGATGATATATCCCCTAGTCAGTCGAAACGATCATGAACGACGCATGGCCATTAACACCATTGGACCTTTATGGTCTGGCAATGAAGTGTGGTTGATTACCGCGGGTGGAGCACTATTTGCGGCATTTCCTTTTTGGTATGCCACGCTCTTTAGTGGATTTTATCTGGCCCTGGTATTGATGCTAGTGGGTTTGATCTTTCGCGGTGTGGCTATTGAATATCGTAGTAAAATGGCCACCGAAAGTTGGCATCGAATCTGGGACATCTTATTAAGGACAGGCAGCTTTTTGCCGGCGTTGCTCTGGGGAGTCGCGTTCGCCAACTTGCTTCAAGGAGTTCCCATTAATGCCCAGATGAACGATGTCGGTGGCTTTTGGAGTTTACTTACGCCTTATACCATATTAGGGGGTGTGCTAAGCCTTCTTCTCTTTCTGGCACAGGGAGCGTCTTTTTTAACGTTGAAGACGACTGGAGAATTGCGCGCTGCGTCATTACGTATGGCAAAAACCTTGTTAACATCAGTCTTGATTGTGGCTCTGGCGTTTGGGATATGGACGGCAAATTTACCGACGCTTGATCACCGGGCAACTTACGACCTTTTGACGGGACTTGGATGGCTAAGTCTGTTTGCTGCACGGTGGATGATACAAAACCGCCAACAATGGGCATTTTTACTGCAATCTCTCATGATTGCACTGAGTACTTCGGGATTTTTTGTTGGTTTGTTTCCGCATGTTATGATTTCAAGTGTTTCCTCTCACGACGACTTAACGATTTATAACGCGGCAGCTAATCCTTATACATTGCATGTCATGACCATCGTCGCATTGACCATGGTTCCCATCGTCCTCGCTTATCAAGTGTGGACATACTGGGTTTTTCGTAAACGCATAACGCCACAAGAACATTTAGAATATTAAAAGACAGGTTATTACGTCTTGGGCGGTTCGTGATGAAATGCTCAAGGATTTTAACCCGGTCAACGTAAAGGGATTGGGCGATTGAGGTAATGATAGGGTTGCTTAACACGTAGAGAAAGAGGTGGCCAGAATGAACGAGGAGCACAGGCACGCAAAAGGCAAATGGGAATCTTTCGATCCCGAAGAAATTCCGCCAATTGAAGATGATTTACCTCCGGGAGCACACCGCACGCCACCCAAAGGGTATCCTCTTGATCGGAATCAATACGCTATTCCAGCATGGTATGCTTTACCAATTGATACGCCAGAACATGCTCGAAATGCGGCTAGCCGTTTTCCTCAAATGGATGTCTATGATCAATTGGGGCGCGCGGCAAAAGAGCGGATTTGGCGGCGCATTGTGGATGCCGAACGGGTGTTTGGGATTGAACCTAGCCGTGAAGTGTTAGAGCGTGCCGGATATTCAGAATGAAATAAGTTGAAGGATTGGAGCGTCCGTCGCCACCTATTATGGCCGGTCGGACGCTTTTGTTTTGCATCAAACGTCGGCAGCATCTTTTAGGGCTTTATCATAAATCTCATGGAGTTAAATGCATTGGGACATGATGATGTGCAATAAATATCGTATAAAACGATAATTGAAATGTGAGATATTTCGGGAGCGCCGTATGCTGATACGGATATTTAAATTCTTTGGGATAATTGCCATCCTCTTCACGGGTCTGGGTATTTGGATGGAGTATTCATTAACAACGTGGATTGTGGGGAGTATTCTCTGGTTTGCTCTTCTCTGTGGCAGTATTTATTATGTTTACAATTATGCAATGCGGTGGTATATAGAGCGATCCGAACCAGAAAGTGCCGAATCCAATCCCCTTGCTGCGGCTAATCTTTTTTATGAAACGGTCCATTTGAAAAGTGAGAATGGTTCCCCAATCGAAGGATGGTATATCCCGGCACGTCCAGACGATGGATCGCAAGATCCGGCATTGACAGGTCCGGTTGTCATTTATTCTCATGGCTTCGGTAACTCTCGTGAATTGGCTAAAGACGTCACATATCGACAAATGGTTCGACTTCATCATGAAGGTTACGCTATCCTGACTTTTGATTATCCTTATGGAAATAGACCTGGTGCCCATAAAGTATCAGCGGGCGTCTTAGAGAGTCTCGATTTGAAGGCCGCTATCGATTTTGCACGACATCAAAAGGGTCATCACTTTGTAATCGTCTGGGGTTTTTCTTATGGGGCAGGAGTGGCTTTATTGTTAGCCATAAATGCGCCGCATCATGGTATGGATGCTTTAGTTTGTGATTCGGCGTTTATTCCCCGTGAAAGAGTACTGGAACACATGCTAGAACGGTTTGCCGGATTACCTCGGTGGTTGTCTCGGCTGTTGTTGCCACATTTCTGGAAGAAGTTTTTAGGAGACAAATGGGAGCATCATCCCATTGAAGGTGTATTAGACACGGATTTTCGCATTCCTATCTTGCTTCTTCATGGAACCGATGACCAGGATGCTCCGTTTACAGTTATGGAAGAATTGGCGACACGTCAAAGCCATACCCAATTTCTTTGGATCCCGGTTCGTCATGGTCATCACATGGAATTACAAGACGTGTTAGGAGAAGAGGAGTACAACACCATGATTATACATTGGATAGCGACGCAATATGTTTTGTCAGGTCTTTCAAGGTGATAATAATATATCGGATTTTATGGGATATCTTTTTCGTATCACGGCAAAGGATGAACGACAAAGCCAAGAGACTATTCGCTCTTGGCCAGAATTATGAGATGTCTTTATTTTTTGTGTACGAGGACGTTAAAGGTTTGATAATTGTTTTCGAACGTAATTGACTCAAAATCGACTTGACCGGAAAATCCTTCAATGGTTTTTGGAATAGCCGTCCAAAAGTCTTCATGTTGAATAACTATAATGGCTGACTCTCCTGTTTGAAGTTGATTGACTGCTTCCGCAATCCGTGGGCGTCTTTCGCTTGCGGGAAGCCCTTTTAAATCTAATACGACCATAGTCCAGAACTCCTTAATCATGAGGTTTGATGTGAGAAGATGTCCACGGCTTTTACATTATCGGGAGCGGCAACGAGACACTATGCTTCCCCTGGGGAATTTTCCTCTGGACAACAAGGCGGAGCTGTTCACTGTTATTGATCTGTGGGCTTAGCAAAAATTGTCGATCTCTTAAGAGCTAGAAAAGCCTTGCACAATGACTTTAATTACTATAACTTTTATAGTAACACAATCACACGGCTTCACCCAGGGAAGGATGCCTCATGCTCACAAAAACAGAGTTCCAAAAATCCGATTACAGTACGCAGCACCAACCCCCCCATCACTCAAGGTGGGCAGCCCTTTTTTGGATTACGCTTGCCGAATTGCTGGCGATGAGTGTGTGGTTTAGTGCATCCGCTGTAACAAAAACATTACAAGTCGAGTGGCATTTGTCGGCTACGCTGCTTAGTTGGCTTACAGCTACTGTACAACTTGGCTTTGTCGGAGGTGCTTTAATTAGTGCCACCCTGGGTTTGGCGGATCGCTTTCGTTTACGTACCTTGATGGCGTGGGGAGCATTCGGCGCTGCAACAACCACCGCGCTTTTGGTAGTTTTTCCTTACGGTGGCTGGGAACCTTTTGCTTTACGCATCCTAACGGGAGCCTTTTTGGCTGTTGTCTATCCTACAGCTGTTCAGTGGATTGCGAGGTGGTTTCCCCGCCAACGCGGATTAGCCGTGGGGATTCTCATTGGCGGTTTAACAATGGGATCAGCTATGCCTCATTTGCTAGTGGGTTTTCCCTTATTACGGCACTGGCAAGCGGTGTTAATGGGAAGCGCAACACTGGCTATTATTGCCTGGGGTGTGATTTTGTGGGTGGTTCCAGAACATCCTGGAACCTTTCCTGCGCCCGTATTTCGATGGAACCGCATCGGTGCAGTACTGCGTGACAGACCGGTGATGTGGGCGAACTTGGGATATTGGGGTCATATGTGGGAACTTTATGCCATGTGGACCTGGTTACCTGTATTTTTTGTTGCCAGTTGGTCTCGTGATTGGAATGGCAATACTCTGATTGGATTAGCGGGAACGGCCAGTTTTATCGCTATTGGATTGGCCGGATTTGCTGGAGCCCTATTTGGAGGATGGGCAGCTGACCGCTTTGGCCGAACGCGCGCCACAATGGGAGCCATGACCCTCAGTGGCACGATGGCGATTCTCATTGGATTTACCTTTCACAGGGCGCCTGCTTGGACATTTCTCATCGCTGTTATTTGGGGCATTACTGTGATTGCCGATTCAGCCCAATTTTCCGCAGCCGTAACAGAATTAAGTGCCCATGATTTGCAGGGGAGCGCCTTAACCTTGCAAATGGCGGTCGGATTTCTCATTACCATTGGCTCAATTGAATTGGTCGGCATGCTTGAGCCGGTTTGGGGTTGGCATTATGTACTGGCGGTTCTTGCAATCGGTCCGGCAATAGGAGTGTGGGCCATGGCGCGATTGAGACGGCGTCCCGAAGCCGTGCGGTTAGCTCAAGGCCGGCGTTGAAATTGTCAGCAATAACTGTGATCGGATTCATTTTTGATCAGGATTGATAAACTTTTCCTCATTCGTTGGATTAGGTAAAATATTGCTTGAGAACTATGCATTTTTTGCATAGGGAAGGACGACCTTAATGACCGATGAGGATCTGCATATTTTTCGCACGATTGCTATGACCGGAAATTTATCCCGTGCGGCCTTGCTGTTGCAAACCAGTCAACCGACGATTTCTCGTCATTTACAACATCTTGAACAGGAATTAGGCACGACATTAATGGATCGGTCTAGCGGTACTATTCAGTTGACCCCGGCAGGAATGCAAGTGCTGGAGTTTGCGCAACGGGTTCTGGGGGAATGGGAGGCCTTAAAGCAATCTTTTAATCACTATGAACCTATTAGGGGATTCATAGAAATCGCCTCCAGTACGGTGCCTGCGAAAATCCTGGTGTTACCGGCGGTAGCAACTTTTCTGCGTCAATATCCTCACATTCACATCCACGTATCCATCATGAATTCCCAGATGGTTTTTCACGCCCTTGAACAGGACCGTGCTGCAATGGGTTTTGTCGGACTTGAACCCCTGTCTAAATCGTGGCGTAGTGAATTGATAGGCCGAGACGAAGTGATATTGGTTGTCCCCAATCTGCCACAATATGAAAAATGGTCGACATCCATTCCCTTAAAAGATCTTGCGCAGCTGCCTTTTGTTCAGCGTAAAGAGGGATCGGGCACTCAACTGACAGCGATTACTGCTTTGAGAGAGCGGGGATTAGAACAGGATTGGCGTGTGGTCTGCGAAGTGGATTCTCATGAAGCCTTGATTGAAACGGTGGCCACGGGTATTGGAGTGGGTTTTGCTTCCCGGCAAATTGCGGCAATGATGACTAATCGCCACGTGAGAATTCTATCCGTGGAAGGAGGGCCGATATTGCGTCATCTATACTTGATTCGCAAACAGGATATGGATAACGATAGTGCGTCACAGTTATTTCTGCAGCATATTATGCAACATGACATCTTGAAAAGCCCTTGATGTAACGAATGGGAAGGGTACGCGACCTAATGGGGATTATTGTTTAAGGTATTTCAAATAGTGCATGGGAACCATTGTCAAAACTCATCCAAGCTTCAGAAGACGATAAGAAATTGACAAAGGACAGGGCTGTGCTCTGGGGAAAAGAAATTTGATTCCAACTCCTTCCGCCATTGTCTGTCACGAAAATTTTATTGGCAGTCCAAAAATATCCCAGTTGCGGAGAACGGAAAAATAGACCGCGTGGCGGATTTAACGTGGATACAGTATCAGGAAGGTTGTAACGAATCCACTGACCCCGAGTATTCTTATGATAGAGAAATAACTGTAAAGGATGCTGCATCTTATAAAGAGCAATCGCTTTGGGACTGGGATGGGACTGGCTAAATTGTGCCGACGCTTGGGACTGCGCCAGGTTCGTCCCTAATGCCCAAATATCATGGGCACGAGGTTCAGCTATCCACTGGGGACTGACCGGCCAGTGCAAAATTTGCCAGTGAAATTTTGCGCCAGAATATACTGGGTATCTAAAACGCATCGGAACAAAGCCATGCGGTGTCTTCACCGCAGCCAAGATCGATTGGGCACTGGTTGTGAGTGTGCTAATGCGGTCATGAGGTAGAGCCGTGATGTGATAAAACGTGCGTCCCTGATTAAGGCTATACCACAAATTGCCCTTAAGAGTTGTCATCCATAAGCTATGATGAGGTCCAAAGTCTAGCGTTCCCACTAGTGTAGGAAATTTGTGTTGTATCGACCATGACATGCCGTCATTGTGGCTGATTAAAAGATCGGATTGGTAACTTTGAGTGCTAATGCCTACGCCCATATGGGAAGTCAATACTATCGGTCCATTAGGAGTTACGGGAGGATAAATGGCGGACCAGGTTTTCCCTCTATTGCTGGTTCGCCATAACATATTCATCCCTTGAAAAGAGGAAAGAACGAACCCGGTTGGGGGTGAGGGAAATGATATCGAGAGAATGATTTGATTACCAGGCACAAAATTTTTCGACCAAACCGGTGTGAATTGACGTCCTCCATCCCTTGTCATCAAGATTGGCCCACGGATTAATGGCAAATAGCCGACAAGATGGCTGAGGAAAAGAAGACCGGCTCCTTCTCCATCTACATACCCCGTTAAAGGAATAGGGGGATGTGATAACGGCATGGATAAAGATCCTGTACTGGCTAACAATTGCCAGGTTTGACCTCCATCATGAGTGGAATACAAGGATTTGCTTTCAGCTCCAGCTCCCATTTGGTGTCCTACTAAAAGCCAACCGGTATGGGCTGTAAGAAAATCCACGGCATTTATCAGGATGCCTGGATGGTTAAGTGGTGAATTGAGAGGGAACCAATTTTTTCCTTCGTTGTTGGTGCGCATTAAATCCGTTGTTAAAGTCTTATAATCCGTTTCGACTATGTATCCAGTGGTCGCCGAAAGAAAATCGGGCGCGCCTAAACTGACATCAGAAGGAGCCTGATAAATGAGTTGCCAGGTTTTTCCGCCGTTTAAGGTTTTCATTAATTGATTGGCATTTGAACATGCGGTATCAGAACATGTGGTTAACCATCCATCTTGAGGATTAAGCATATTGAGGTGAGTGATATGAGGATGATGAAAAATCTGTTGCCAAGTATGGCCACCATTGGTGGTTTGAAATATCCCGTCAACTGGGCCAATGACCCCAATGGCTTCGCCGTCTTGGACAGTGAAAAATTGCACTGAGGCTAGGGACAGTGTTGCATGTGCAAGGACTGGCCGGATACTTGAGGCCGTTTGATTGAGACGAAAGGGCTGAACCTGAAACGATAAGGGTTTAGACATCGAGTGTTTGATGCCACAACTGGCCAAAGTCAGTAAACTGATACTGCCAAAAATGAGAACCTGCCCACGCTTCATTGTTTGACTCTCCTTCAACGACGCCCCACTTCAGTCCTACTTAACTTAACGTAATGCGCGTCAAAAGGTCACATTTTCAAACAATAAATGAGGGTCACCTCGTTTAAGATGACCCTATCAAAAAGCAATCCTTCAGATTGGGAAATTGCCTTAGTGCAACGCGGCATTCAATAGGCCTTTAAGATAGTCATTTTCGGGAACGGCTCCCAAAATTTCTACATGACCATTGAAAATGGATTTCGGCACACTAGAGACGTCATACCGGGCTGCAAGCTCGTTGAAGGTTCCGGAATCGATGAGGTCGGCGGTAATTTGCGGTTGAACGAGCGCCATGTCATGGGCCAGGCGGACCGCTCTGGGGCACCACCGGCATGTCGGCGTCGTAAAAACCTGAATATGGACAGGTTGCCCTAGTTGTTTTAACGTTTCTTGAGCCTTTTCGCTCAGCGTCACATGATGAGTGGAAAGTGCCTTGATATCTTCTAAAAACGTGCCAAATTCTAGACCACTAGGAATTCCGACATAGCGAATGCCCGTTTGCTGATGATCTTTATTGGCCAATATGCCAATAGGACCCGTGATACTTTGCCCCGTCTCATGTCCGGGTTCTAGTTCCGGAGCACTTTCCAATGTAGTCACCGAGAACAGAGGGGTCAGCTGGGCGACTTCTTGAGAAATATCCCAAAACACCTGAAAATACTCGGCTTGGGGGCCAGGATAAATGAAAAGTTGGACGGGATCTTGGAGGTCTTGAAGAAATTCAGAAACTTGTTGTTGAAGTTTTTCATCTAAATATGCCATATCTGTCACCCACTGAGAAGATTTCGGTCAAGGTCATGATAAGCCCGATGCTGTTACGGTAACACCTGAGCTCAAAGAGTCAATGCATCATTAGGCCTAAGCTAGCACATCGTGGAATACGCGATGTCTTACAGTCAGAAAGGATGATTAAAATAGGGTGAAAAGATGTCTGGTGGGAATTTGACGAAAGTAGGTGGATGGAACCATGGGAAGGCATACTGGGTTATGAATGAAAAAAAGACCGTTTCGACGGAACTTAAAACGGTCTTTTGGCCTGCTGTTTAGAAGATTAAATACGAGAGAGTTTGAGCAAGGTTAATTCCTTGGCGACCCGGAGCGCTTCGGATTGTCCATGAGCATCTGCAATGCCCTGTCCCGCAATATCAAAAGCCGTACCGTGGTCCACTGACGTTCGTATCACAGGCAAACCTAATGTTACACTAACGGTGCCGTTAAAATCTAAGGTTTTGGTGGCAATATGACCTTGGTCATGGTAAAGGGATAAGACCCCATGATACCGGCCCATGCGGGCTTGATAAAAGACCGCGTCGGCGGGGATGGGACCCTCCACCGAAAGACCGTCATGTTGTGCTTTTTTAATAGCGGGAATGAGGATCTCTTGTTCTTCTGACCCAATTAACCCGTTTTCTCCTGCATGAGGATTTAACGCAGCAACGGCTAAAATGGGATGAGCAAATCCGAGTTCCACTAGGTATTGGATGCTTTGGCGAATTCCCTCATATACCCGGTCCACTGTTAAAAGCTCAATGGCATCTTTTAGAGGATGATGCCGGGTTAAAAAAAATACGCGAAGATTCCCTACCACAAACATGGTTATCACATGGGAGGCAGAAAATAGTTCAGCCAGCATTTCAGTGTGGCCAGGATAATGGTAACCTGCCGTGCGTACCGCTTCTTTGTTGATGGGTGCGGTATTGATTGCATCAATCTCTCCGCGTAATGCCGCGTGAATAGCGGCGCCAATGGCTTGAACCGCCATCTCTCCCGCTTTGGGATTCACTTGGCCTAATTCAGGCGTGGAATTCACCTGTGTGGTCGGCACAATCTCTAATGTCCCGTGCAGTCCTTGAGCGGAAAGAGGGTCTTTGATGACGCGTAATTGCAACGAAGTTTTTGTCCGGGCTAAGGTTTCTTTAAAAACCAGGGGATCCCCATAAATCACAGGAATCATCCCTTCATAATGAGAATGGTCGGTTAAGGCTTTGGTAATAATTTCGGGACCGATTCCTGCTGGATCGCCCATCGTGATGCCTACCCGTATGGGGCGCATTGTCAATTGATTCATGATTAAACTCTCCTTTTGTTTTTTTTCCTCATTTTTCTTATTGGATATTTGTGTGCCACTAATTTGGGACTTAAGGATAATAGGTATAAGAGGTTGTCTTCTCCTACCAGTCCACCTTTGGTGATGAGTTCGCAGTGATCGAATATCCCACCCTCGATGATGCCGTGGGAGACCAAGGGAGCGACAAGCCTGTAGTTATTCACATGAAGTGCTTGGGATTTAATCAGAAACGCTTGCGCCATTTCTCCGCCGGTAACAATCAAGCGTTCAGGAATCCATCCGCTATCTTGTAACGCGCTGAGATGGGTCAGGGCTCGTTCGGCTAAATATTGACTGATGGGTTGGCGCTGCATCTCCTTTAAGGGTTCAAGACCCGAGTGTAGGACAACAATGGAGCTTTGTGGCCGGTGATAATCCGTCGAGTTTTCTAAAGAAATACACTGAACGGAATGAACATGATGATTTTGGATATAGTTGACTTGACGAATGTTGGTGGGTGTGGGACTTCCCATGATGATCGCGGTGGTTGTTGGCGGGCTCGTCATATAATAGGGCAAAATGCTTCCACTGCTAACAGTCACAAGAGGCGCAGAAAGATAACCGCGAATTTGGTCAAGAATAGCGCCAATGTGACAGAGGTCGCCTTCCGAAGCGGCATCAAAAATGACGGTGGAATAGGTTTTAACAAGCTCCTTAACCCATGTAGTATTCGCTATCTCTCGTTCTTGCTGTGTTACAATATGCACACTTTGGTCTCCATCAAAAAGGTAGTCCACTAAAACGTCGGTTGTTAGTTCCGGTAGAGTCTCCGTTAAGGGACGGCCATAAAGATATTGGCGACCTTGCCTTGTGGTGCGCCCGGCCCCAGGATACGCTGCAATAACCGCCAACCAGGGACGTTCGGGAAGGGCCTTTATGAGGAGTTCCAATTCTAAAGAACATGGCCCGCGTAGTGTGGTGTCAATGCGTTTATCAAAATGACGATAACCGTGTTGCCACAATTTCCGAGTCCATTTTGATACTAGCACACTCCGTGAAGGATCTTCCCGGCTTTGGGTATTTAACACGACAGGACCGTGGGGGCGGGGTGGTAAATCATGATAAACTCGAATAGGTCTGCCGAGACCCTCAGCAAGCGCACCGGCCGAAGCATTAGCTCCAGTTAAATCATCGGCAAAGACGGCGATGGCTGCCATTTCTCGATTCCTTCTTTCTCTATGCTTACTGTTGTTCTGTCCTTATGTTGTTCTTGCCCCGGTTTAAACGTTTGCGCCTAAGCATAAGGATAGGCTATCAATCGGTTTACGCAGACCCTTCGTGATGTGCATCTAATAATTCATCGGCTGAGACAATATTCCAGTGCCTATCATGAAATTTTTTGGCGATAGTGCTATCGACGGTTTTTTCCGTAATCACGGTTACGCCATGGGGCAAAGGAGTAACATGCGAAAAACTCACCGAAAATTTGCTACTGTCTGCGAGAATATAAACTTTGTTAGCTGCCTCCGCCATTTTTCGTTTTAGAAACGCTTGGGGTGCTGTAGGTGAGGTGAGACCTACCCCGGGATCAAGTCCAAAGGCCCCCAAAAAGCAGGCATCCACGTGATAGGTTTGAAGCTGCATAATGGCGCTATCACCAATAAAAGCTTGATTAAGATGGCGTAAACTCCCCCCTAACGCGATTAAATCAATTTGGTCTTGATAGGCTAAATCCATGAGAATATTGAGACCATTAGTGATCACCGTCAGAGAAACATCGCTGGGAATTAAGCGAGCTAAGCGTCCTGTGGTTGTTCCGGCATCTAATATGACGGTTTGTGATGCTAACAATAACGGGAGGGCTGCTTGGGCAATGTGCTCTTTGGCCTCGAGATGGGTTAACGCACGTTTTTGCAAACTCAATTCAGTGGAGGAAGGGGCTGAAACGGCTCCTCCAAAAGTGCGCAGAATCTGCCCTTGCTTTTCTAGATAGGTCAAATCGCGGCGAATGGTGGCGAGGGAAGCATGTAATTCTTGCGCCAGGTCCTCAACTTTGACTGCCGAATTTTTCATGATGATGTCCACAATGCGTGCGCGCCTCAGCTCTTGATTCATCGCTTTTCCCTCACTCGTTCTCGACTTATTAGCTCTTGATTGTTTATGCATGATTCTATCCTTTGGATAGCTGGATAGCTGGATAGCTTGCGTGCGCTTCGATAAAAATTTCACAAGAGTGACGGCAAAACAGGTGATTGCCCTAAAAGTTAAGGCAATCACCTGACATCTTAATGGAGAACAGGTTTTGTTGTGACTTTACCTACACGGGGGGCATGAACGGGTAACGAAAAGACCAAAAGTCCGGCCACAATTAACACACCGGTTAACGTGACAAGTCCTGCAAACGTGGAATGGGTGGCTGTGATTAATGCACCTACGATAAAAGGCCCAAAAAACCCTCCGAGATTGCCAATCCCGTTAATAAGCCCCATTGTGGGCCCAAGACCTTCGGCTGTGACTAATAAGGGAGGTAGGGTCCAAAAAACACCAATATACGGCAACATAAACGCTTCAGTCAGAATCAAAAAGATTAATGAAATGAAAATATTTTGGGTGGTCAACGTCGAACCTAACAACGCCAACCCGCCAAAAATGAGCGGTAAGGCAACATGAGCTTTACGTTCACCTGTTTTATCCGAATGATTGGCATTAATCCACATCACAATCAATGCGGCTAAATAAGGTAAAGCCGTGACGAGGCCCGTTTCGGTAAATCCTGTCTTGGTTAAATTTTTAATGACGGTGGGTAGCCATAAAGCAAACCCATAAAAGCCGACTTGAACCAAGAAATAAATTCCCACTAATAACCAGACTTTGGGATTGCTAAAAGCTTTCTTCCAACTGGGGGAAATATCTTGAGCGGCAGCCCGATCTTCTTGAAATTTCTTTTGGAGGTATGCACGCTCTTCGGGACTGATAAATGATGCGGTTTCAGGAGAGTCGTCAATAAAGATCCACCATACGATAGCCCAGATAAAAGGAGGAATGCCTTCTAAAACAAAAAGATAACGCCATGATAGATGTTGCACAATGAGACCGGATAACGGTGCCATAATAATCGCAGCAGCGGGTAAACAGAACATCCAGTACATATTGGCTCGAGCTCTTTCATCTTGAGGAAACCAATGCGAAAGAAGAACAAGCGTTGCAGGCCATACTCCGCCTTCTGCGACGCCTAATAAAAAGCGCACGATAAGCAGTTCGGTCTTGTTTTGAACGAGACCCGTTAGCACAGCGAAAACACCCCACACTAATAAAGAGGCAAAAACAAACTTTTTGGCACTAAATTTTGAAGCGATATAGCCCCCTGGAATCTGCAAAAAGAGATAACCGAAAAAGAAAATACCTCCTGCAAGTCCTGCGGTAGATGCGGAGATATGAAGACCTTTTTCCATCCCGTCAAAACCAAATCCGACATTGATCCGGTCCATATAGGCGATGGTATACATTAAAAATGCGACAGGAATAATGCGGCGCCATCGAGTGCGTCCGGATGATGATGTCACATTAGCCGTGTTGGTCATGATATCCCTCCTTAATTAAAGACTCTTTCTATCTGTTGGAAGAATTCATAAAACAATAACGAATGAATCATCATGGGTCGAGTCAAGAAAAATTTGGTGATTGTTTCAATCATCATCATAATTGAAACAATCAATGTGAGTCAATAAAATATATTCTATTAAAAAGAAAATAATCCGAAAAATGAGAAGAGTGTTGTTTCGAATCGACTATTAAATCTTTATCGTGTAACAAGTGCTGATTGACAATCAAAGGAGGTGTAGGCATCGTAAAAAGTTTTGGGCGAGGATGATTTAATTGAAAAATGTAGGGAAATCACTCTAATCTTAACTAATTTGGAATGCTGTGATTAATAATCATATGTTGGCCTTTGTTTTCTTGAAGTTGGAAATTTTCTCGAGGTTGTGGTTTCTAACATTTTTCGATATTGATATCGACGCAGGGATAATATCTTTGCCGCTTTTTTAGCAAGGAGTTATGAAGGCTAAAACCGAGGTGACTTTATAGATTAAGATTGAATACTCCTATATGATGGCACGATGCTGGATGATGTTTTTTGAAGCTCTTTAATGATGACGATGAGATTAGGCTGTCATTTGTGTTTTCTAGTTAGTCTATGAATGTTTTTGTATCCAAAAATATCCGCTGGTTTGTGACAATTTGAGATATCCTTCATTTTGAAAATGAGGTCGCACTAATTCAGCCATAATCTCAAGCAATTGGCTACGTATTTCGGGACGATGATATTCAATGGGGATACCACTCCAACAAAATCCTGAGCCATAATACGCTAAATACGGCGCCAAAGTCGGAAAACGAAGTCCGCCCATCAATTCAACTTTCTTGGGGGAGAGCGGGAAAAAATCCGCCCCATTTTGTAGAGAAAACCGATCACCACGGCTATCAGGCCAATAGGGTAGCAATAATGTCTTTACCGCACTTTCATGATAATGAATCATTTCAGAATAACTGTTGGCGCCATTCGTGGCGGTTAATAGTAGACCGCCAGGACGTAAGAGATTCCATGCTGTTTCTAAGGCGCTGCCGATATTGGGAACATGGTATAACATGAAATGCATTCCGATCCAATCAAAAGATTCGGGGGCATAAGAAAGAGTGGCCACGTCGGCGATGTAAACTTTACTAAGTGGGTCATTTTTCAGTTTTGTTTCAAGATGCTTTACCATACCCGGGGCTTGATCGATAGCTTCATAAAGGCAGGAAGTACCGGCATATTTCCTAATCCATGGGTACCATGCCCCGGTTCCGGCGCCAATATCTAGTATGCTTTGCGGTTGAACTAGGGTTATGGCATGTTCCGTCATCGAGTCAAAAATATTGCGCGGCTGAAGATTATATCGCTGTTGAGCCTCAATACGAATCATGAGACCTTCTTCGGTACCATACGCCTCTCGAAGAAATTCAGGATCTGAAAAATGATAGGACATAATACCACAACCCCCTAATTTTTTTCATGTTACCAAAAAATTTCAGACAATAGCGATGGTAGCCGGATAATATGTATGAAATGACGAATGTTCGTAGCAATCTTGAGCGTGATATGAGACGTTGATGATCAATATCTAGTTCTTCGTTTAAAATCCCCAAATGAGACAGCGCTTGTGATATTTGGATGACTGGATTATGGCATTATATAACCAATTGGGCGTTAGCCTCCGGGGAAAATATAGCAATATGTAGAGAGGTTAAGAATCATGACATCATTAGTGAAACGCTTTCCGGCAAACTTTGTTTGGGGGGTCGCCACCGCCGCTTATCAAATTGAGGGGGCTGTGACTGAAGACGGACGAGGAGCCTCTATTTGGGATATATTTTCCCATACGCCAGGTAAAATTCTTCATGGAGATACCGGCGATATTGCTTGCGACCATTATCACCGTATGCCCGAGGATATCCATTTGATGAGCCAATTAGGCATCGCGCATTACCGGTTTTCAATCAGTTGGCCCCGCGTTTTTCCTATGGGATATGGCCAGAAAAATAGTCGGGGTCTAGACTTTTATGATCAATTGATTGACCAGTTATTGCAGGAAAATATTGAGCCCTTAGTAACGTTATATCATTGGGATTTACCTCAAGGCCTTCAAGATAAAGGAGGATGGATGAACCGAGATACGGCCTTTTATTTTAGGGATTATGCCGAGGCAGTATTTGATAAATTAGGCGACCGGGTTCACGCTTGGATTACCCATAATGAACCGTGGGTGACGACTGTCGCAGGGCATGTTCAAGGGCGGCATGCCCCAGGTCTCAAGCAAGCACATGTAGCTCGTAAAGTTGCCCATCATTTGTTGCTTTCTCATGGATTGGCCGTCGAAGCTTACCGCGGCATGGGCAAAGGGCGTATTGGTATTACGTTAAATCTTCATCCCGTTTACCCCGCTTCTTCTCAAGAGGAGGACCTTAGAGCGCAACGACTGCATGATGCATTTCATAATACCTGGTTTTTAGACCCTGTTTTTAAAGGGACGTATCCTCAAGAACTTGATGAAATCTTACCGCCAGACGACAAATTTATTGTGGAGGGTGATCTTAACCTCATTCGGCAGCCTTTAGACTTTTTGGGTGTGAATTACTATGCTCCCCACCGCGTTCGCTGGAATACGGAAGAAATCTCTCATACCTCGTTAGTAATATTACCTGAAGAGCCGATTACCGCGATGGGCTGGCCGGTGGACGCAAAAGGTTTAACGGATCTTCTTACCCGAATCCATCACGATTATGGACCCATTCCCATTGTCATCACGGAGAATGGCGCCGCTTATGATGATGTGGTTCAAGATGGACAGGTTCATGATACCTCGCGTCAACACTATTTAGAGATGCACTGGAATGCTCTAGCGGCTAGTCTTGACCAAGGTGTGCCAGTTGAAGGCTATTATTTGTGGTCATTTTTGGATAATTTCGAATGGGCTTTAGGTTATTCCAAACGCTTTGGTATTGTCTATGTTGATTATCCGACGCAACAACGCATCGTCAAGGATAGCGGTTTGGCCTATAGCCGGTTTCTTCGCGATTTCCAAGAATATCATCATCGTTAAGCCGGATGTGTATCATGGTTTGTTTATGAGTAGTGCATTGATGCGTATGGTTTAACTCATCTGTTCCGAAAAAGAATCGAGGCTATGACAAACATTGTGGCGCTTATTTAGTGACGGGCTTACCCTCACGTTTCCAACGATCCATACTGCCTTGAAGATGAGAAATATTTGTGTAACCCAGTTTAAAGGCCGTCGCTGCAGCCGCTTGACTTCTGTGCCCTGTTTTGCAGATGAAAATCAAAGGAGCATCTTGCGGCCACCGGCTGGCGATAATGCTTTCATGTCCTAGGGGAATAGGGATAGCGCCTTTAATATGCCCTGATTGAAATTCACGGGGAGTGCGCACATCAATAATGATGGTGTCCGGATCATTTAAACGCACTTCGAGCTCATCAGGAGTTAAATCGGCGAGGTTCTTGGGATGGCGAAATAGGTTCAACAGATTCACGACTTTGATATCCTTTCCGTTGAGTCTGGTCTATCCATACATGGTTCATTGAGATTTTCAACTTTATTTTTATTCCTGTTGACGGCAGGTCACTGAAGGCGGGAATATTTTCAGAAAAATCCCCCCCATTGTCTCTCGCCTTTTTCGAGATCATGATCAACAATAGTACCAATAATATGCGCTGAGTCCTAACAATTGATGAGAGGGGTTGTCGATGATGCCCGACTGGAAGAGCCTGAAAGACAAAGCATTATCAGCGGTTAACAATGCAGCGCAAGAAGTCGACTATCAACTTACGTTGACCAAATTGCGAGCCCAAGTAAAGTCCGATCAAAATAGGTTGGCGGAAGCCTATCAACACTTAGGCAGGGCTTGTCATGAACTTTTAGTGAAAACGGGAAGTGTGAGTCGACAAAGCGAAACAGTTGCACCCCTTCTCATGACCATTGCGCAGTGTGAAGAAACCCTGAAGCAATCCCAAAAATCATTAGAAGATGCATTATCAGTCGAGAACAAAACCACGTGTCCTGCCTGCGGTGCAGCAATCAGTCAATCCGCTCGTTTTTGCCCGAGTTGTGGCAATCCTCTTACCTAAGGTTTGTGATGAACTGTAGACATTTAAGACGATTTATATGGGCGCCAAGAAAAAATTTTGAAAATACCGAGTGTTATGTGAATGGTATGATGTTCGTAGGTATTTCGTAGGACATTACATTATTAAAAGCAAGTGTCATGACACTTCTCAAATAATGGGCTCTTAGGCTGTTATGGGAGACTAAGGAAGGTGATAGAAATGGCAACTGTTTCACGGCAAATATTGACGAGACTGACCACGCCTTTGATTCGTGTAAACGGACATCTTGAACCCACAACATGGGAAGAGGCTTTGAATGTGGCAGCGAAAGGATTCCAACAGATTAAATCGCAATATGGATCAAAAGGTCTGGGGGTGTTTAGTTGTTCGAAATCTACGAATGAATTAAACTACTTAGCCTCAAAATTTTCTCGTGTGGTCTTTGGTACGAATAATGTAGACTCGTGTAACCGCACGTGACATGCTCCCTCCGTCGCGGGTCTCGCGACAGTCTTTGGCAGTGGTGCGGGAACGAATTCGTATGATGAATTTCATCATACCGATTTTATTATGTTGGTGGGGTCAAATGCGGCGGAAGCTCATCCGATTATTTTTCACCATATTATGAAAGGGGTTCATAATGGTGCGACATTGGTCGTGGTCGATCCCAGACGGACCTTAACGGCTCAAAAAGCCCATACGCATTTGGCTATTGCGATTGGATCCGATATTGCCTTGCTCAATGCGATGGCCCATGTCATTATCCGCGATGGTTTATGGGATCAAGATTTTGTCAAACGGGCGACCACAGGATTTGAGGAATTCGCTGCTAGCGTGGCTTCATGGACCCCAGAGAGGGCCTCACTCATTACCGGTATTGCTGCTGACGAGATTGAACGTGTTGCTAAAGACTATGCTAAAGCTCATCGCGCAATGATCGGTTGGACTTTAGGAATTACCGAACATCATAATGCCGTAGATAATGTGTTTGCTTTGATCAATCTGGCTTTGCTGACAGGCCATGTGGGGCGAGAAGGATGCGGTTTGAATCCCTTGCGCGGGCAAAATAATGTCCAGGGCGGCGGAGATATGGGCGCCTTACCGGACCGTTTACCCGGATTTCAAGACATTCGTCAAGATGCTGTGCGCGCACGGTTTGAAAGCGCCTGGGGAGTAAAAATTTCTGGCACTCCGGGATTTAATCAAACGCAGATGTTTGAAGCGATGGAACAAGGAGAACTGAAAGGGCTCTACGTTATTGGCGAGAATCCTGTCGATTCGGATGCCAATGGCCATCATGTCCGTCAGTTACTGCAGCAGTTAGACATGCTGGTGGTTCAGGACATCTTTTTAACGGCGACAGCACAAATGGCGGATGTGGTGCTGCCAGCCAAGGCCTCATTTGCCGAAAGCGATGGCACTTATACGAATAGTGAACGGCGGGTGCAGCGCGTGCGTGCCGCACGAAAGGCACCTGGTGATGCTCAAGATGATCTATGGATTGTGACCCATTTAGCTAATGCTATGGGCTATTCCTGGGCCGAGATGACCGCTGAGCAAGTGTTCGATGAGATGCGTCAACTGGCCCCGAATTTTCATGGTATGACCTATGCGCGCCTCACCAAGGAGAAAGGAATTCAGTGGCCCTGTCCCGACGAAAATCATCCTGGGACCCGCACATTACACACCCGTTTATGGGAAGAGAACGTCGGAAATCCGGCGCCATTTACTCCCGTAGACTGGCAACCTCCTGTGGAACTCCCCACGGAGGATTACCCCTTTTTACTGACCACAGGCAGGCGTCTAGGATTCTTCAATACTGGCGTGCAATCAGAAATTTACCCCCATCCCCACCGTGGAGAATGGATGGAAATTCATCCAGATGATGCGAACCGACTTGGGTTAACCGATAACGAGATGGTGCGCGTGACATCCAGACGAGGACAAGTTCACGTGCCTATTCAGATTAGCGAGACGGTACAGCCCGGAACGGTCTTTATGACATTTCATTTTCCCGATATTGTCGACACCAATCAGTTAACCATTGATGCGACCGATCCGGTTTCCGGTACCGCGGAATTTAAAGCCTGTGCGGTGCGCGTCGAACCCGTGGATAGGGTTGAAGAGTCGGGTCATCAGATCCATGCCGTGGTGCCTGCACAAATTCAGGATAGATAAAATCGAGGTGGCAGGTTATGAGAGACCAAGAATTATCTGTGGCAATCAAGATTGAGCAGCTTTTGGAGTCTATCCCCAAAACACGTGACCAGCTATTACCGGCTTTATGGCGCGTTTATGAGCATTTTCATTATTTAAATCCTGACATCATTGGCGAACTATCTCGCCAGATGTCAATTCCCTATGCAGAAGTCTATGGGGTTGCATCCTTTTATGCACTGTTTTCCTGGGAGCAGCCGGCTCGTGTACCGGTACAAATATGTCACGATGTGATTTGTCAGTTATATGGGGCAGATGCCTTAAGCCAAAAGGTGGCGGAAGGGGTAGACCCGCACACTGTTAAGGTCACATCCACCTTGTGCTTAGGGCAGTGTGATCATGCGCCTGCAGCTTTGGTGGGCGATCATGTGATGACAAAAGCCACTGTGGAAAAAATTCAGTCTCAACTGAAAGGAGGGCAAGCATGATCTCGGTACGTAGGTTACTGCCGGATAATCCTAAGACGCCCCCTGTCAGTATTGAACGCCTGAGAGAGCGTGGATTTGATAAGGCTTATGAGCGCATATTGAAAGCCGATGTCGACCAAGTCATTGCCGAACTAGAAGCCAGTGGAATTACGGGAAGAGGAGGAGCTGCATTTCCGACCGGCCGCAAGTGGCGCAGTGTGAAAGAGGCACCGGGTTCAATCAAATATGCCATCATGAATGCAGATGAAAGTGAATTAGGAACATTTAAAGATCGGGTGCTGATTGAACAAGACCCTCTGGGACCGTTGGTGGGACTCATTTTGGCGGCTAAAACCGTCGGAGCCACTCACGCTTATTGCTATATTCGGGGCGAATATCGCCAAGAGGAAAAACTGTTAACGGAGGCCGTCGACCTGTTGCAAAAACATGGATGGGTCGGGCCAGAGAGCGGCGTGGATATTGAGATTCGACGCGGTGCTGGAGCCTATGTAGCGGGAGAAGAAACCGCCCTTTTTAACAGCATTGAGGGAAAACGGCCAGAACCGCGCGTGAAACCACCATTTCCTACGGTGCATGGTGTCTTTGGCGCTCCCACGCTGATTCAAAATGTTGAGACGTTGGCGAATGTTGCTTTGTTGTTGGGTCATGATGTGAACTGGTTTCGTGAAGTAGGGACCCAACAAAATCCCGGAACCAAGTTGGTTGCTTTAAGTGGGCATATCAAACATCCTGGCGTTTATGAAGTGCCATTTGGTACGGCCTTGTCTGATATTTTATTGGCGTCAGAACTCGGTGGTGGTGTAGGTGGAAGCGAAAAGTTGGGAGCTGTGTTGATTGGGGGAGCTGCTGGAACATTTTTGACTCCGGATGAAATTGCGGAAGCGACTTTGGATTATCCTTCGTTGGCCCGTTACGGAGCAAGTATTGGCTCTGGGGCCATGATGGTCTTTGATGACACCGTCGATCTCCTTGGCGTGGTTGAACGATTGGCACGTTTTTTTGCCGACGAATCCTGCGGACAATGTGTGCCATGCCGGATTGGCACACAGCGCATCAAAGAGTTCGTTCGTCATCCGCAAATTTTCGAGGAGGCGCAAAATATCCGTTCATTAGGCATGGCCATGCGGGATGCCTCGATTTGCGGATTAGGGCAGACGGCTCCTATAGCATTACTATCGCTACTGGACCGACCCCAATTAATTCATGCCGAGACCCTGTAATTCAGACGGGGAAGGAGGAATCAACGTTTATGGCAAACACCGTTTCGATTGTGATTGATGGACAACCTGTAGAAGTTTTAGCCGGCACGACCATCCGTGCGGCCTGTGAACAGGTTGGCATATCCATTCCGACTTTGTGCTGGCATCCTAATCTCACGCCCGCCAATGCTTGCCGCGCCTGTGTGGTGGAAGTAGAGGGTTCACGGGCGCTTGTGGCGTCCTGTTCACGACCTGTCGAAGATCAGATGAAGATTCATACCGATACCGAACGGGTCAAAAATGCTCGCAAAACCGTTGCTGAATTATTAGCATCGGCGGTGGATATTGGGTTGGCTCCGGATGTACAAAATTTGATTGTTCAAACACAAGCTGATATCCACCGCTTCTACGATGCCCAACAAGAACATGTCGGTCTCAAAGATGACAATGATTTGTATATCCGCGACCTCGATAAATGTATTTTATGCTACCGCTGCGTTAACACCTGTGGAAGTGACGCCCAAAACACATTTGCCATTGCTGTCGCAGGTCGAGGTCTCGATGCCCATATCGATCCGGGTACGGACCGACTGCTTACGGATTCTGATTGTGTCTTTTGTGGAAATTGTGTAGCGGTTTGTCCTACGGGTGCCCTGATGGGCAAGAAGGAATGGCAACTGCGCCAAGAGGGACAATGGGATGAAGCTCAAATCCATGTGACCGAAACGATTTGTACGTACTGTGGGGTCGGATGTGATTTGGAGTTACATGTTTTAGGTAATGATATCGTCAAAGTGACATCACCATTTGATCATCCCGTGACCCACGGCATGTTGTGTGTTAAAGGACGCTACGGGTATGATTTTGTGCAGCAGGAAGACTGACTAAAAAGGATATATCGCTTGAAAAATGCTTGATGCTGCAATGTGTTGTGGCATCAAGCTTTGTGATTTCGGGGCAGGCACCGTGTCCATTACTTTAAAGCTAGGAGAAAAATTGGTGAATAGACCAATCCTTTTAAAGGATGGTGGTCTATCATGATCCTAGTATGCAAGCTTAGGACAAGGAGAAATAACCCATGCCCGTGTTATATCGGGTTCATTTAGTGGATAATCCCCGAGAATTGGTGAATATTCGGTGGAATGATGACGGGCAGATCACCCAGATTGAGCCTTACCATGAAAAGCCTGAAAATGTGCCCTCGATATGGGCTTCAGATATCAAAGGCGAGGGAATATGGGATGGAGAAGAAGGGCTCGTACTTCCTGGGCTGGTGGATGCTCACACGCATTTGGATAAGGCGAAAACTTATCAAGCTTCTATGACGTCAGATGGCACGGTACAAGCGGCCATTCGCGAATTTAGGCAAGTGCCTCCCCAAACACCAGACGGTGTTTATGAGCGCGTGATGTCCATTCTTAAACAAATGGTGTCCTATGGAACCACCCTCGTCAGAACCCATATTGATTCCTATTATCCGGATTTGGTTCGGCTCAGTGGAATATTCAGTGCGATGATGGCCGCCAAAGAGGCCATGAAAGACAAAATTGAGGTACAATTCGTCTTAATGTGCCCCGGTGAAATCGATGCGACCTGGTCAAAACATTTATGTGAGATGCGGGGTAATTTGTCGGCGTTAGGGGGAGCTCCTTGGCTGTCTCCCGATCCGGTGAAGAATATCCAGTGGATTTTAGACCAAGCGACCCGGTTAGGCTTAGGAGTGGATTTGCATATTGATGAAACATTGGATCCTGAGGTCAAGACGTTAGAATGGCTAACCGATGAGGTCTTGCGGCGATCATTTTCCGGATCTGTCGTGGCGAGCCATGTTCTGGCCATAGGAACCCAAGATCAGGCCATACAACGCCGCATTGCCCGTGCTGTGGGCGAAGCGGAAATTCACATTGTGAGTTTGCCCCAAACCAATTGCTATCTCCAAGGGCGCGAGTCACCATATTTAACCTGGCGAGGCATAACGCCCATGAGGGTGTGGAAAGACATGGGGGTCAATGTGGCTTTGGCTTCTGATAATATGCAAGATCTGTTTCATCCCTGGGGTAATGGGGATCTGTTACAGGTTGCTTCTTTGGCTCTTTATGCGGCGCAATTACAGCCGAGAGATGAAATCGATGTGTTACGGGCTATTTCTTATATTCCCCGCCTGTGGTTAAAGGGTGATGAAAATCCTCTTGTACCCTCTCGCCTAGCCGATTTGCTGGTTTTGCCTGTCTCTTCAGCTCATCAAGTGTTCTCAGACATGCCAGCAGCACGGGCTGTGTTTAAACAAGGACGCTTGATTAGCCGCCGCAGGGTCATTGTTGATTAACCCTTCGCATCAGCAATCCCGAGGCTGTCATGGCTAATAAGGTTCTGCCATGAGATGCCGCGTCACCATCCGGCATAAAGAGTCAGATCCCGATAGCTGAGATCTGACTCTTTATTGCGCGATGTCTTGTTATTCCGAAAAAATAGTAACGACGAGGTTAATTCAACCCAAAGTACGCCGATTTCACATGGGCATCGGCATCCAGATCCCCGGGAGTGCCGTGAAAACGAATCTGCCCGTTGTCTAAAACATAAACATCATCGGTTCCCTCTAAAAATTTAATGTTTTGTTCGGCAATGAGAAACGCCGGGCCAGAAGACCGGTAGGTTTTAAGCATGTTAATCATTTCATTCACCATGACCGGAGCCAGCCCAGAAGACGGTTCATCCATCAATATAAGCCGCGGCTTGCCCATTAAGACTTTGGCAAAGCCTAGAATTTTCCTTTGGCCACCACTGAGACTCCCCGCTGGGTCCTTACGTTTGTCATATAACAGCGGTAGTTGTTCAAGGAGTCTTTGCCGTTGCTTGCGGCGTTCTTGGCGGCTTAAATAGTAGCCGCCGATATTTAAGTTGTCTTCCACGCTTAAACTGGCAATGACCCCTACCTCGGAAAGATAGGCGAGTCCCGCTTTGACCCGTTCGCTGGGAGCCCAATGGGTGATATCGTGATCGGACCAGGTGACGTGTCCGGATGAGGTGGGAATAAGACCAATAAGACATTTTAATAGTGTGGTTTTCCCTGCGCCGTTGGCTCCTAACAGAACCACTTGTTGTCCGGGTTGCACGTCTAGATGAATGTCGTGTAACACATTCAGTGAATGATACCCAGCATGAAGCGCTGAAACCTGTAAGAGGGCCATTTTGCATCGACGCCTTTCTTAGAAAAATAACCGGAGCAGAAAATTTTTACGTTCCCGTTCCCAAATAGACGGCAGCTACCGTGGGATCTTGAGCTGCTTGACTTAATGAACCTTGAAAAATTTCTTTGCCAGCATTCATGACAATGACGCGCTCCGTTAATTGATTAACAAATCCGAGGTGATGTTCAACAACAATCAAAGCGATGCCCTGCTTTGATAAACTCTTTAAATGATTGGCGACAGTCTCGAGTTCTTGATGATTAAGTCCTGCTGCCAATTCATCGATTAGAAGCAATTTCGGTCCCGTCGTCAATGCGCGGGCGAGATCTAATAATTTCTGCTGGCTGCTGTTCAATTGGGATGCCAAATGATCCCGGTAATCGATCAAATTGACGAATTCGAGCGCCTCGTCCGGAGTCATGACGGACTTTTTACTATAGTGATAGGCTAAATTTACATTTTCTTGCACTGTCAAGGACTTAAAAGGTTTGGGAATTTGAAAGGTCCGATTAATGCCTAAACCCGCGCGTTTATGCATGGGAACGCGCGCGATGTCAACCCCTTGAAAAAGAATGGACCCGTAATCCGGATAGTAAAGCCCCGATATGACATTGATCAGCGTGGTTTTTCCCGAACCATTGGGTCCGACCAGTCCCAGAATTTCTCCGGGTTGCACGTCCAGGCTAATGCCATCTAACGCACGAAAACCGCCAAACTTCTTAATAATATTGGTCACGGTCATTAAGGGTTCATGGGACATAATTTCCCCTCCGCTGAATTAACGATACGACGCCGCCTGGTAAGAACAAAACGAGCGCCATAATGAGCAGCCCATAGATCAATTGAAAATATTGCGGTTCAGAAATTCCGATCGCGTTATAGAGCCCATAAAGGACAATAGACCCCAAAACAGGACCGGTTACGGTGCCAGAACCCCCAAATAATGTGAAGACAATCGCCAAAATACTAATATTCAAATCAAATACCGTGCTGGGGTAAAAGACGGACAAATGCCACCCGAATATCGCTCCGGTGAGCCCGGCGATTAAGGCGGAAAGGAGCCAAACCACAGATCGCGAGCGTACTACAGCGATTCCCGCCATAGCCGCGCTTACTGGATCCTCGCGAATGGCCATGAGGGCGCGACCAAAAGGTGCATTACGTATCACAATTAACAGAACAGTTGTTAATACTAGTACTACTACCATGGCGACATACGAAGTAAGAGGATGATAACTCTGTGTCAGAGATTCCCCATAAGGGCCGCCGGTGAGATGCGTCAACTGCGAATTGGACACGACATTGCTCAGCACTTCTGAAGCTGCTAAAGAACTAATCGCGAAATAGGCTCCTGATAGACGTAAAAGCGGTGAAAAGATAATCGCGATGATAACCGATAAGAGGCCACCCATCAGCACGGCCAAGAGGCCGGGAAAATGCCACAATTGAATACTCATGGCCATGCCATAAGCCCCAATACCAAAGAATCCAACATATCCAAAAGGTAAATAGCCTGTGAAACCATAAAGTAAATTTACCCCTTGTGCGAGCGCCATAAAGGCCATCATTTGAAATAAAATGGTATGGTTTGCGTACACCAAAGGGGATAAAGAAAATCCTGCCAAGACTAGCAAAGGGACAAGGCTGTTTGCCAAAAGTCTTTTGGAGGCGTTTTGTTTTGAACGGGAAGCTAACGAATTAAGCATGGCGTACCCCCTTACCTAATAAGCCTGAGGGCTTCACTAACACAATGATGAGTAAGAGTAGATAAGGGACGAGAACGGACCATGATGATAAATAGGTTTGCATCAACATTAATGAGATGCCGTAAACAAGCCCGCCGAGAACGGATCCCAAAGGATTGCCCAAGGAGCCGATAACCACAATGGCAAAGGCAATGGTTGTAAGTCCGAGTCCCGAGGTAGGATCAAGACTTCCTATCATAAAAGGGCTGAGTACCCCGGACATCGCAGCGAGAGCTAGACCTAACGAGAAAATAATGGCCGATGTCCGTTTGACGGGCAATCCGCTAGCCATGGCTTCGTCACGGTTACCCATGACAGCGCGGACGGCTTGCCCGGTACGCGTGTAGTATAAAAAGAGATAAGTGAGGGCAATCATCAAAAGACTGACACCCGCGGTAATAACCCAAACGATTTGGTAACTTTGTCCGAGAAAATGCCACGGGGCATTTCCGAAAATCGACAAGGGCAGCGACCGGGGATTGTCGCCAAAGCCGATAACCATTAAGGCTTCGAGGACTTGGGACAAGCCGAAAAACAAAATTAATGAAAGCATTTCGGGATCCCGGGAATTTGATAGACGTGGGATAAGCGGGAAAAACAAGAGAAGGCCTACAACAAAAAACAACAGCAGCGCAACCACTAAGCTCACAACCGGATTCAGATGCAGTGAAGAATAAAGAACCACGGCCAAATAGCCCCCTAATACCACAAAATCGCCATGAGCTAAATTGACCATTTGCATGACGCCAAAGATCAAATTGAGTCCTAAGGCCATAAATCCAAAAAACAGGCCGAATAGGATTCCGGAAATGAGACTGTAAGTGAACATAAAATCCTCCTACTGAGGGCTCCTGCAATCCCCAGTGCGCAGATATTGCGATTTGATAGGATGATTGCAGGAACCCTTTGGTCCATTAAGAATTGGGGGATGTGACAAACTTGACCGAAACTTGTCCTTGAGGTGTCGTGGTGATTTTGCCGACTGGCAATGTTTCCCCAACCTGAGCCCCTTCGGAATTAATCTTGAAAGTCCCATCCAATGTGGTCAGCGAACCGGAAAAATGGCTAACAGCATGTCGTAACGACAATTGGGAGAGGCTATTGGCCGTTTCTAATGTTTTTTGGATGATGAGCCCGGTGTTATAGCCTGCAATGCTTAAAAAGTTTGCACTTTGGCCTGTTGCTTGTTTATAGGCTTGCTCAAATTGACTGGTGTTCAGTCCATAATTGACCTGTGAAAACGAGAGAAGCGGAGGTGCGGGATACGTATAAATGTTGTTGATAGAGCTCGGGCCATTGCTCGTCAGGAAAAGTTGTGGCAATTGACCCGGGAATATGGTAAACACCATCTTAAAATGGTCACCGCTGGCTTTAAGGGCCTGCAAGAAAGCGATGTCATTATTGGGATATCCGAGTTCAATGACCGCTTGCGGATGGGTGTTGGCCATATTATTTAACAGCACCGAATAACTGGAGGTGCTAGTTGGAACTCCATTGTTATACACGGGGGTGATGTTGGCCGCTTTTAATTTGCTGACCAGCGTTTGATCCTGAGATTGGTCAAAATCGTTGGTTGCATAGACAATCGCAATGCGTGAATAGCCTTTCTTGATTAAATATTGTGCCAACGAGTCGGGCCATAAACCGGATGTCGGTAAGGAAGTCAAAACAATATAGGGATTAGATGGCGTGAAAAAGGAAGCACCCGTTCCTGTTTGATCAAACAGCAGCATTTTGTTTTCTTCGGCAATTGGGACGGCTACTGAGGTTAGCACTGAACCAAAGTCTGCGACTAACATGTTGACGTGATTCACGGAAATTAACTGGGAATAAAGGGTTGTGGCCGTTGTTGGGGAACTTTGATCATTATAGGCGACGATTTTCACCGGCACCTTTTTATTCAGTGCCTTAACAAACACCCCGCCATTTTTGTCAACCTGGGAAGCCCAAAATTTTAACCCGTTATATTCAGGCATCGACGAGGTGGCAAAAGGTCCAGATTCCGCATACAATGTGCCGATAGTAATATCTTTAATGTTCTGAGAACTCGGTGCGGATGTGGGTGAACTGCTGCCGCATCCGGCCAATGAGGCGGAAAGCAAAGCGGCCGAGATGCCTAAGACGGCAGTGCTTTTTCGGCTAATCATCATATGTGCCTCCTATTATATGAATCGACAGACAAGATGATAATACTGCAAAATGAGTGACTTGATCCGATAAGACAATATTGAAAAATTATTCAGCACTTTATGTAAATATTGATAGAGTGAACACGTGAAGTGTGAAAAAACGACAATTAGCGACAATTAAATTAGCATGCGCCAAAAAGGAGCCGCGTCCTTAAGAACCAAAAATTATTGGAGAGAATGAAACACGCCGTCCTGAAGACGTTATCATGATCGTCGGCCATATGGTCGCGTTCGATCCGAACGATGTGTAGGAAACATATTTTCGGAAGGCAGCGAGACTTGGTGGCTTGCGTACAACTTGCTTTGGGGATCAGTGCCACAGCAATATCGTGCATGGCAAGCGAATCCTACGGCGAGGAAACCGTCAGAAGCCGCTTTTCGCCGTCAACTGACGGCGAGGAGACAAACGCGGGAACGCACAACTGTGCGGATTGCTCCGGGCTCAATGCTTTGGTATCAGGTTCTTATGCTTCAATATCGCACCATGCCTTGACCACGGTCTGATGGTGGGCGAGAAGGAAGTGGGCCAGGCCGTACACCATCTGTCAATCAGACGTCGACGGCTGCTCGATGACTTTGTATGCTTCGTTTGCGGCAACCTTCACACCCGGGGCCGGTTTCTCCTTTTTGCAGGCCAGATCAAGACGGCACCCTTGTAATTAAACCGTCCTTGTGATCCCAAGCCAGAGCGCACCTCCGGATTAGACTGTTGATTGAAGGCTTTTCCAGGCAGCACCCCACGTTAGGGCAAAGCGACAGCAGATCCTAGTGCCTGCACCGCGTAGAGCGGGCGAAATTCTAGTGCAGTGCCTCTAAACGCCACAAGGTGGGGAAGACCTCCGTGCGTGAAAAATATGATTCCCTACTACACCATGGCTAGTCCCAGAAACCACCATCTGAATGAATGATTTGACCAGTAAGTAATCCATTCGGCATCATCACTCGCAAGAAATGCGATTAACTTGGCCGCATCACGCGGTTCCCCAAGTCTACCCATCGGGAATTTAGGCAATAACAATGTTTTCAGTTCATGACTCATCCACCCAGAGTCTGTCGGCCCAGGATCGACCGCATTCACCGTAATTTTGAGTGGAGCTAATTCGAGGGCGATGGATTTGGTAAAAGAGGATATCGCACCTTTCGTGGCCACGTATGCCAAATTGCCGGGTTCCGGGGACTTGTCTTGCCCTGATACCATGTTAATGATTCGCCCACCATGTTTACCCTCGATTTGACGAGCAAACTCTACAGCCAATAGACACGTTCCTCTGACGTTCACATGGTAATGCGCATCGAGAATGGCCGCCGTCATCGACCGAAAATCCACATCAACGGAATGTGTTGCATTGTTCACAAGAATCGATGGAGAGCCCAATTTCTTGTGAACTTCATGGAGGAGCAAACGGGGTGCATCGGGTTCCGACAAATCCAATTCCGTTGACTCACATCGCACGCCCGCACTACGGATCTCTTGCATCAGATGTTGTGACCACGCGACGTCCTCATCCATGAACCAGGGCATCTGGCGATCATATCTGGTCCAATGCGTGAAAAAGATATCAGCTCCGTTTCGGGCTAACTCACGACAAATGGCCGTGCCGATCCCGTTTACTCGGCTCGCACCGGTCACAATCGCAATCTTTTTGGTTAATCGTTGCATTTAAACATCCCCTTTGCGGAAATGCTGAACACGCACTATCAGAGATGGAGTGTGTTCACCCCATACAGAAAAAATAGCGACACCGGCATAGACATTCGCTTGGTGATCATAGTGCATCAACCCAGCGTTCCTATAATGGTAGAGAAAAAATATGAACACCATTGACCGTTCGATTCAAGAATTCAACTGTGCCCAGCCATTAAAGGATATCGTCCATTAAGGTTCCATGCTTTTTCCGCTCGCAAATTTTTGATGTCAAGCGATCAGATAAACACCAAAAAATGGCGTGATAATAATGTTTTAGAAGTTTTCCCCTGCGAAAGTTGAGTTTGAAGAGGCGAAGCTTAATGAAATTTTTTGACAAACCTCTAACCCTCTAACGCTTGTTGAAAATCCGCGAGTAAATCATTAAGGCTTTCGATACCCATAGATACGCGCAATAAATCATCCGTAATGCCTTGTTGACGCTGTTCTTCTTCTGTAAGACTGCTGTGGGACATAGTGGCAGGATGGCTCACGATAGTTTCCACACCGCCTAAACTTACAGCATATAAGGCGTAATGGAGACGGTTAACAAATGTCTTCCAATAATCAGGATCCTGAAAACGCAAGGAAAATACGCATCCTGGTCCCAGTGCTTGGGAATGGTGAAGCGCTGTCCCATCATGACCAGGCAATCCGGGGTAATATACCTTCGCAATTTGGGGTTGGCTTTTTAGCCATCGGGTAAGATATTGTGCATTTGCTGAGCCCGATCCATGCGGATGCCTAATGTTTTCATCCCGCGAATCACTAGCCAACTGTCATCGGGGCCTAATATTCCGCCCCAATCTTTTTGGATATGGGCAAGTCTGTCGGCTAGTTGATGATCTTTTACGACCACGAGTCCTGCCACCACATCGCTATGGCCGCCCAAGAACTTGGTCGCGGAATGGATCACGATATCGCATCCCAGCGTTAAAGGCCGTTGCAAGTAGGGAGACATAAACGTATTATCAGCAATGGTTAATAACTGGTGATGTTGAGCGATCTGCACAATGGCGCGAATATCGGTAATTTTCATAAGAGGATTGGATGGCGTCTCAATATACAATGCACGGGTGCGCGGGGTAAGGGCGTTTTCAACATCCGTTAAGTTTGTCATGTCGACAAAACTCGCTGAGAGACCAAATCGTTCCACCATTGTTGTCATCAGATGATAAGTGCCGCCATAAAGATCGTAAGGCAAAATAATATGGTCGCCTTGGCTCAGTAACATGAAGACGGCGGCAATAGCTGCCATACCGGAAGCAAAGGCGAAACCCCGAACGCCTTCTTCTAATTCCGCAATCGTATCTTCCAAAGCTCGGCGGGTGGGATTGCCAATACGGCTATATATCCATTGGGGATCTGTATCCGCCAAATCCTGATGAAATGTTGAGCCGTGATAAATGGGAATGCTGCTGGCCCCTGTGTGTTTGTCCATCAAGGCGGGGTTGTGAATGAGTTTCGTTAACATATCCACGGACTTTTCCTCCTTTAACTCTTAGGGTGCACTTTACGCGTTAAAGACAATCACAACAAGAACCATGTTGTGACAAGTGGTTTGTTTTCAAAGACCAGAAGAAACAGCTGTGCTTTGATAGGCTTTGACGAGCCTTGAGAGGCGGGCAAAACCGGTGTGAATAGCCATAGGATTTGCGGTGCTGACACATAGTCTTATCCAATGGCGAAATTGATCATCGGTACCAAACGCCAGACCCGGGGCGAAGAGAACATCGCGTTTGGCGGCGTATTGATGAAAAGCGAGGGCACTCAGGGATGCGGGAAGTTGGGCAAATACATAAAAACCATTATGAGGATTTCCCCAAATGGGGAAGCCTAGGTCCCCCAACAGCTGTTTGGCGGTTTTGATGCGTTCCGCATAGACTCTACGGACCTCACCTATATACCGGTCAATGTTGCCGCTCCTTAACCACCCTTCCACTAATAATTGACTCACCGTCCCGGTATGTAAATCTCCTAACTGTTTGATTTGGGTGAGTTGGTAAATGAGATCCGGCGGCCCCGCAATCAATCCAACGCGAAGACCAGGCGCCAAAATTTTGGAGAAGGTGTTGATATAAATTACATGGTCTTCCGCACCCTTATAGGCTCTTAAAGGTAACGAATAACCCGGAGCTAAAAAACCATAGGCGTCATCTTCAATGATGGGGACATGATAGGAGATTGCGAGATCTAATATCGCTTGTCGAGTTTTTTCACTCAGGCTCACACTGGTCGGATTTTGATAATAGGGCTGTAAATACATCAAACGCGTATCATGACGTGACAGGGCCTCTTTTATTTGCGCCGGATTAATGCCTTCAGTTCCCACGTCAATCCCAATGATTTGTGCGCCATGTGCCCGAAATATTTGCAGTGCTCCAGCAAACGTTGGGGACTCAGTGATGATAATGTCGCCGGGCCGTATCCACAAACTGCTTAATAAATCGAGGGCTTGTAATGATCCCGATGTGATGAGAAGGTGGTCTGGCGAAAGATGAAGATTTCGTCGGCCTAAAAATTCTTCGGCAATTGCTTCTCGGACGCGGTCGATCCCCGCGGTTGGTGAGTAAGAAAAAACTTCACGGGTTCTTTGCGTAAACAGTTCCCGGATAACGCTTTCGAGTTCAAAAATGGGCAGCAGTGACGCATCGGGCATCCCGATTTCAAAATTAAAGCGAGCTTGACTGGCCGCTGCCGACATTAAATCGCTTAAGAAAGTCGATATCGGCTGAGACTGAGGGTGGCTCCATTGGGTCAGCCGGGAGCGAACGATGGCCGTTGGCCACTGCGGTATATTGATGACTTGAGGAGGTGAAAAGGCATCCCATTTAATATAACCCATTGTTTCGAGTTCTTCCCACGCACGCCGAATTGTTGACCGGCTAACCTGATACTGAGCAGCCATTTGCCGTTCGGAGGACAAAGTGTCTCCAATGCGCCAAACACCATTTTCAATGTCTAGCCGAATTTTTTCAGCAACTTTTTGAAATGCTCGCATGCGCTTCGTCCTCTCGTTCAAAAATCAAGGGATTACGGATTGAGATGTTGGGCTGGGCTGTGATCAGGCTGTCGCTTTGAGGACATAATTCGTTTTGTTTAGACAAAAATCCTGCCGTACGGGGCCAGTACGTCGCAATGATGACATGGGAAATGGTACCATGGCATGAAGACGCAATAGATTGTTGTTGCTCCCGTGTTCTGGTATGGCGTCTGATCTGGGTCCTGGATTGATGGGCTATGACAAGTAATCTGTCTTACAGCGTTCATCACAAGAACCTTGCGGTAAAACGCCAAAAAGAGTCGGGTTAACCCATTTACGTCCGAAGTTCATTCAATCGAATGCGGGAAGCCAGTCAGCTAAAATGCATGATGTTTTTAGTAACACATAGGCAAAGTGGCACATGGAAACCTATGAAGAAGTCGAGCAGGCTTGGTTCCATACAAGCACGAAATACGTTGAGGAATGATAGACTAAAAAAGAAAAGTGATGGAGCACGGGCAGTATGATGGAGTAATCCCTGTAATAAATCATATGCTGACGTGTCGGTACCATGTCAAAACAGTTGGAAACAGGATCATCTTTTAGACCATGGAATGAACTCAAAGACAGCGTGGATTAGAAAGGCGTGAGCAGAAAATGTCTGTTTCAGAAATGAAATCCTCCTCTTCGCACAACCCCTTGTTGTCCCGATCCCCATTGGACTTTCAGGTTTCGAATCTTTTTGCCGGAGGCCTAGATTTTGCCAAGGGCATTGCCGCAAGTGATTTTACGTCCCAACCTGTCAATAACGACGCGGATGTCATCGCCCTGGCTTTTGGATTGCCTGATCCGGAGCTGTTTTTGCTTGAGGATCTGCGTGATGCTGCGGATAAGGCGTTACGGACCGATGGGCTGAGGGCATTACAATATGGCGGAGGATCCGGCATGAGGCGGTTGCCAGAATGGATTCGAACCATTCAAGCAGCGAGGCGCCATATTCCTTGTCAGCCTGAGGAGTTGGTATTGACTCATGGTTCGTCACAAGCTATGGACTTGATTGCCCGGGTCTTTTTAAATCCTGGAGATGAAGTCTGGTTTGAACGACCGACATATTTCGGTGCGATTAAAATTTTTGGCCTACGGGGCGCTGTCGAACGAGATTTTCCTATGGATGAGGATGGTCTAATAGTGGATGCTGTCGCAGAAGAATTAGCCCATCGTCGCCGAAACGGTGAACCTTTACCCAAGTTATTTTATACCATTCCCAATTACCAAAATCCTAGTGGCCGGTCGATGACGTTATCGAGGCGAGAGCAACTGATTCATTTAGCCCAGCAATATCATTTTCTGATTGTTGAAGATGATGCCTACGGTGATTTGGGTTTTGATGGGAACACGCTGCCCACTCTTCGCCAACTTTCTCCCAATCATGTGCTGTATTTGAATACTTTGTCCAAAACTATCGCACCCGGTTTTCGGGTGGGCTGGATTATAGCTCCTGCCGAAGCGGTGGCCAAAATCCGGGAAGTGAAGGCGGAAGGGGCAAATGGAGGATTTGTTCAAGAAGTTCTGAGCAGATTTTTAGAGTCTATCGACTATGATGCGCATATTGCCCATCTCAAAACACATTATCAAAGTCGGCGCGATGCGATGTTAGAAGCTTTGGAACGCGATTTTTCAACACTGTGTGCGTGGACTAAACCGAGTGGAGGATTTTTTGTTTGGCTGACATTACCAAGCCTGACCACCCTTTCTCAAATGATGGCGTTAAGTGAAAAAATGGGTGTCAGTTTTGTCCCCGGAACAGCATTTTATGTGGGAGACGGCGGGCAAAATCATATTCGACTCAGCTTTTCGCTGTATCCTCCTGTTGCCATAAGGGAAGGCATGAAGCGGCTTAAGCAATTAATAGAATCTGTCCAACAATAATAAGAAATTATAGAATCCCTTTGAACAAGCGGAGCCCTCGTGTCTTCGCTTGTGATTTTTTGGGAACTCGTTTGCCAATGCTATACTGCGTCAAGCCAAGAGTTTTTGCTGATTTAGGGATTTAAAGAATTTTGTGGAAATTGACTAGATCTTACGATGCCTGTTCTGTCCGTGGCAAGATAAGCAAAGACAGAACGTGAAGCTACGTTTTATGAACAATCGGTACCCTCATCTCATTATTTCTTGATAAGACGGTGTAGCATTCATGGATCGACAAGATTCAGTATCGAATCGCCCTTGGCATATTGAATTACAAGGAATTGATCCTATTCCCGATTCAGAGCGCCATGGTCAAATTCAAGATTTATTTTGGATTTGGTTTGCTGGCAATTTGGGATTGCTCGGTGTGGTATATGGGGCGATGCTGTTTAGCTTTGGACTCAATTTTTGGCAAAGCCTTCTGGCTATTATTGTTGGGTCTTTGTCATTTTTATTGGTTGGTTCATTTTCTGTGGCGGGACGTGATGGGGGGGTTCCCATGATGACATTGTCCCGTTCGGTTTTTGGTATTTATGGGAATGTGCTGCCGAATTTGGTCAGCTGGATCTCGTTGGTGGGATGGGAAACCATTACGGTTATCATCGGTACGCTGGCCTTAATGGTCTTGTTTGGAGACGGGGGTCGTGTGCAATCGGATATTTCTGCCGGGATATCACTCCTGATTATGGTGGGTGCGAGCATTGTTGCCGGATTGTTAGGGCAGGCCACGTTAGTGATTATCCAAAAGTGGGCGAGTTACGTATTTGGCATCTTAACCCTGGCGGTGACTGGACTTCTGCTATCCCATACGGATTGGGCACACGTGTTTCACCACCCGGAGGGACCGTGGATTACGGGATTTGTGCCCGCGGTATCGATTATTATTGCAGGTACCGGATTAAGCTGGACGAATACGGCGGCCGATTACAGCCGTTATCTTCCTCGAAGTGCCTCTGCCCGAAGAATTGTCGCCACCTCGACATTGGGAGCTTTTATTCCACTTGTTTTCTTAATGGGAGTAGGAATGTTAGCGGCTACTACTGAGCCGCAATTACCTACGGCTTTAAATCCTTTGACTGTGCTAGGCCGGGAAATGCCCTCATGGATGACGGTTCCTTATTTTTTAACTGCAGCTGGAGGATTAGTTGTAGAGGCCGATCTCAGTTTATATTCTTCGGGCCTTAATTTGTTGAATTTGTTTGTTCCCTTTGCCCGTTATCAAACGGTGATGCTTGACGCCGTCATCATGGTGACTGGCACAATTTATATCGTGTTTATTGCCAAGAATTTCCTCGTTTCGTTTGAGGCATTTGTGGTCCTTTTAGGGGTTGGATTGGCGGCATGGGCGGGGATTTTTTTAGCCTATCAACTGGTTGTCTATGTCCATCGATTGCCCTTATATAGGGATGACGCCGATCTGCACCTTATCGAGTGGCCGGCTACGTTCATTTGGATCATTTCAGTTGGGGTAGGTCTTCTTTTCACTTCCTCGCCGTGGTTTTCCGGTCCTTTTGCGCAAGGGATCTTTGCGCATTCGAATTTAGAAATTCTTATGACCTTTGTTATCAGCTTGCTGGGATATGGACTTTGGTCATGGAAGAGTTCATTTACGAGGGACACTGATGGATAAAAATATGCAGTTTGTGCTTATTGGAAGCATTATTGTGGATATCCAACTTCTTGTGAGTCATATTCCCTTCTCTGGAGAGGATGTGATGGCCCGAGACACGATGTATTACCCAGGTGGCGGCTTTAATGTGTTATCGGCCGTGACACGGCAAGGAGTACCGGCTTTATATGCTGGGCGCATCGGTTCAGGACCCATGGGCAAACGCATCAGGGATGCATTGCGGCAAGAAGGCATTACTTGTCTTCCTGTTTATGAGGATGGCAGAGGTGATACCGGTTTTGTTATCACCATGGTTGAGCCCTCTGGGGAGCGGACATTTGTCACTAGTCCCGGTATTGAAAGTCATATCCGGCCAGAGGATTTGGCGGCGCTTAATTTAAACCGCCAAGATGTGGTCTATGTATCCGGTTATGATCTGCTTTATCCGGTGTCGGGTGCGACAATTGCAGAGTATCTAAGAATGATGCATGAAGATATTCGCTTGGTGTTTGATCCGGGTCCTTTGATCGGCGATATTGCGCGAGAACACCTTGAATTTATGCGTCGCCGCGCCTGGATTATCACAGCGAACCGGGCGGAAATTTGTCAGTGGATGAATCAGCGTGAAATGACCCGAGCTACTGCTCTTTTGGCAGCAGGACGTCCTCCCCATTCGATGGTCGTGGCTCGAGATGGCGAGAACGGGGCGTGGTTTATCAACAATCAGGAGCTTGTTTACGTGCCCCCACGTCCCGCTCAAGTCATAGATTTGACGGGAGCAGGGGATACCCATACAGGCGTGCTGGTTGCGTTTTTGATGTGGGGATGGCCGGTTAATAAAGCTATGTGGGCTGCCAATATTGCCGCATCCCTATCAGTTGAACAGCGGGGACCAGCAACATCTCCTCGGCGACAGGACATTGAAAGGCTCATGTCAAACTAAATTTTGCTGCAAACAGTTTCATCAGGCCCGCGACGACGAGAAACGTTATGTTTCTCGTTTTTATATGCGTTGATCCATTAATCAATACAAGCCTCAATTGATGTAATGATATTCTGTCAAATCGGTTAATTAAAAATTTTACTTTAAAAAAGGTTGAGACTAAACATGAATACATGTTACAAGTATAACTAGAATCATAACTAGTAACAAAGAACTAGTTATAAAGATAACATCTCATGAGACAGCAGAAGCGAACCAATCTATCGATAAACCATACAATGCCGATAATCTATAGATCATTTTGGTTGTCCTGGGAGGGGTATAAATGGAAGGACTGTCGCCAGAGTTAGAAGTAGTCCCGCAAGAGTCGGGAACAGTGGAAATGCTTCCTGTTCGACATGTGGAGGTTGCGTGGACGACGTGGTTGGGATTGGCGGCAGCGTTCGCCATTTTCTTTGCTGTGTTGGAATGGCTTCCTCTCGGTTCTCAACTAGATACTCATCAACGGGCGACGTTGGCTGTCACTTTATGGGCCTGTACGGTGTGGATTACGGGTGCGCTACCCAAGGCCATATCGGGTCTGAGTATTCCGGTGTTACTTTATCTGAGTGGGGCAACATCGAAATCTGTGGCTTTTGCGGGGTTTACGAGTAATACCTCACTGCTTGTGATTGGGTCATTTTTGATTGCTTCTGCTCTCAATGCCCGTCACTTGGACCGACGCATCGCCTTGACAATTATGTCGTGGGCTAAACCCAAGCTCTCGAGTTTTCTGAAGACCTATATTCTTGCGCAAACGGCAACGGCCGTGATCATTCCGGCGATCGTTGCCCGTGCGGCGATCTTTTTGCCAATTGTGCAAGGTACCAATGCGTTATTAGAACCCGGGGACAAAGGGCACCGGGCGCGGCAGGCGATGACGATGAGCGCGGTGGGATTCGCCGCGGTCTTTGCAGGTCCCTTGTTTTTGACGGGCTCGATGCCCAATGTCATTGTCGCTCACCAATTAAATCATCAGGCTGGCGCCCACATTTATTGGTTTCAGTGGTTTTGGCTCAATCTGCCTCTTGCCGGGTTAATTCCCATCATGTATTTTTGGACGCTGCGCCATTTCAAAATCCACGATGTGGGATTGCGTCATGGTCCCGAAACCATTGTGACGGAGCGGGCGAAACTAGGGCCACTCAATCTGACCGATAAGCTGTCATTAGGCGTGGTGGCTCTCGCCGTTGTACTGTGGGCGACCGGTCACTGGACGCATCTGTCTACCGGTTTGGTCGCCGTGGGTGCTGCTTGTCTTCTGTTCCTGCCCGGGCTGTTATCAGGATATTGGCAGCGGATTGAACGGCATATGATGTGGGGAGTCTGGTTGTTGTTGGGAGGAGCGGTGTGCATGAGTAATGCCTTTACCGTAACCAAAACCAACGTATGGCTCTCCCATCAGCTTCAGCACTTTTTTCCGACGGCTGATTGGCTGGTGCTATTCGTCTTGGCGGTTGTGACCATGCAAGTCTTACGCATTGGCATTGTGAGTAATGTGGGATCGATTGCATTATTTACGCCAATCATCGTGACATTAGCGATGACTTTACATTTAAATCCGGTGTCCTTTAGTATGGGCGTTCTCAACGTGGATTCTTATGCCTTGTTAATTCCTTTAGAAATCGAGGCGTGCCTCGTCGCCTATGCCTCGGGAGAATTTACCTTTGGCGAATTTTTCCGTGCCGGAGCGCCCTTAACCGCTATCGCTATCCTTTACATGATAGTTGTCATGATTCCGTGGTGGGCTCTCATTGGTTATCCCATTTGGCAACCTTAAATGTCATCGATAATCACTCAACCAATTTAGGAGGGAACTAAACATGTCTTCATTGAAAAAAACGATGGAACCGGCAACGTCCACTGTGGTTTCTGAATCTTTGCCAGGGTTAATAGGACCGAAAGGTACAGATAGGGGATTACCCTTTTTAGGGCGTCTTCATTCCCGTGTCGAATCTCTCACCGCGGGAAGTTATCAGGAAATTGTGGTCGATTATGAGGTAGGGGCTTCTGGCATTGCAGACAGCGGCTGGTTGAAATTGACCTTTAAGTTCTATTCGGATTGGGCTCCGTTTCAAACTCACGATCCCAGTGGGGCTAATTATTTAAGCGCGGAATATGTCCTGTGTGATCCCTTGCCAGGACAAAGTCAAAGCACCGTAAGAGATTTGAAAGTCGAGTACCTGATTAAAGGCCATGAGCGTCCCTATCAAAAAGCTGTGGTCGTCCATGTTGTTGATGGATATCTTAAACCCGGTGATCATATTATCATTCGCTTGGGCGATCGCCGCTTTGGTGGTCCTGGCACCCGCATTCAAACCTTTGTTGAAAAAGACTTTAGGATGCGGGCTTACGTGGATGTTCTTGGCACTTCCCGATTTGCGGAAATTGGCGACGTCGTCTTTGACATTATCTCTGGCCCCCCCGAAAGAGTGGTTCTAACGGGTCCGCGCTGGAGCCGTCCCCATGAGTCTATACCGATTCTTGCCCGTCTTGAAGATCATTGGGGCAATACCTGTACGGATGAAAGGGGACACCTCTCGATTTTTGTACAACATGACCAAAAAATCGAGGAGATGCCGGTAAATTTGCCTCAGAAGGGTTGGAGCACAACACGTGTCATGATTGGGGCGGAGAAGGCGGGGGAATACCAAATTTCAGCCCGCTACGAAATGGAGAATCAAAGTCTTGAAGCATCCCCCATCTATCTTCTTGTCGACCCAACGTGTTCTGTGCCGCGAGCATATTTTGCGGATTTGCACGTTCACAGCAATCATACGGTGGGAACGAATTCCACCGAATACAATTTTAGTTATGGGAGGGATGTTGCGGGATTAGATATTTTAGGTTATACCGCCAACGATTTTCAAATTACGGATGCGCATTGGACTCAAGATGTGCAATTAGCCAATGCATTTAGCCACGATTATGAGTTCATTTGCTTTCCCGGTATTGAATGGTGTGGGAATTCAGCTGCCGGGGGCGATCATAATGTGGTCTATTTAGGCGAAAAAGCTGATATGGTGCGGGGCGTGGAATGGCATGAGCATTTACGCGAAAGCATTCCCATGCCCGAAGCATGGCCTATTGACAAATTATATGAGGCTTATGCAAGCGATCCGGATAACTATTTATTGATGCCCCATGTGGGAGGAAGACGTTGTAATCTCGACTGGTATTATGAACCTTTAGATCGATTGGTTGAAGTGCATTCGGCGTGGGGCTCCTTTCCTTGGTTGCTGGAAGATGCCATGCGCCGGGGCTACAAGATGGGGGTGGCTGCCAATGGAGATGAACACCGCGGACGTTGCGGAGGCGGTGTGCCGGGAACTGCGGTATTTGGAACTAAAGGGGGATTAACAGGAGTCTTCGCACCAGAACTGACCAAAAAAGCGGTCGCTAAAGCGTTGAGAGACCGGCACACATGGGCCACAACTGGCGAACATCTGGTCGCGATAATGCGATCTGGGGCACACATCCAAGGGGATGAGTGGGAGGTCCGAAATGATATGGTAGACGTCGAATATCAACTCTTAGGGAATCAGGGTTGGGAATATCTTGAAATTTTTAACGGTGTGACGCGGCTTCTAGAGCGTAATCTGCACCAGGAACTGGGGCTCAGTTCAAAGCGCATCCGTATCCGCTGGGAAGGTGCGCGAATTTTTGATCGCTACCGGTGGGCAACATGGCGTGGAACCATTGACATTAAACGAGGGCATGTGCAGCGGTATGCCCCTTGGGGACTCGACCATCCGGCCAAAATTGTGGCATCAGAAGGCCCGCGCCGCATTCGATTTGATACAGACACCTTTGGTGATGCGGATGGCGTTGAATTTTGGGTGAATGATGTCCAACGGATGGATTTTGCAATTCATGTCGAGATTCCTAATTTCAATGGGGGCACAACCATTGATTGGCATGTTAGTGGGGAAATGCTGAAAACTCATGAGGGATCGGTATCTTTTGAGGTGGGGGGAACGGGACTCAAAATGGTTGTTGAACAACTCACCGACCAAGAACTGCCGCGAGATCTCAAGGGTCATCTTCAGGTAACCCTTAATCCGGGTCTGAATGGAATTTACCTGCGTGCGCGTCAACAAGATGATCACAGGGTCTTTACCAGTCCCTTGTTTATTACCAGGCAAAATGCCTGATGGTCGGGAAAAATCTGTGCGCATGCAACATAAAAGCCGGATTGTGAGATTACGGACTTCACCCGGCTGAAAAGAATCAGAACAACAAATGGCCCTGGTGTGATTTGCCAGGGCCATTTAACCTTCTCCAGCTGTGTGAATATTCTGGGTACCGTAATGATGACGCGTTGGTTTCTTTTTCAACTCCATTGAGCTCAGAAGTTCAGAGAAGAAGCCTCGGAACACATAGCTAAGGGATTACGGGAGCATTCTCTTTGAGCATTTTCATAAAAGCCCGCATCCACTGGGGATGGTCAGGCCAAGCACGAGCTGACACCATATGGCCATCTATGACAGCAGCACCGTCAACAAATGTGGCGCCGGCGGCCTCGACATCGGCTTTTAAGGCGGGATAGGCCGCAGATGTTCTGCCGGTCATAACATGGGCTGCCGCTAAAGCAATCGGGGCATGACAAATTTGCGCAACAGGTTTTTCGGTGTGGAAAAAATATTGGACAATGCGGGCAAAATCCGGATCATTGCGAATATATTCCGGAGCCCGTCCACCTGGGATGACTACGGCAACATAATCCTCGGGGTGGACATCTTTGAAGGCGATGTTGGCTTCAATACGGTACCCAGGTTTTTCGGTATATGTGTCAAACCCGGGTTCAAAATCATGTACCACGGTTCGGAGAACCTTTTTACTGGGGGCAGCGATGTCGACATCATATCCTTCTTCTTGCAATCGTTGAAAGGGATACATGACCTCAAGGGATTCGGCGGCATCCCCTGTAAGAATAAGAACACGTGGCATAAACAATCCCTCCTATCCTATTTTTCTGTAACTTCCTGTGAGGGGCAAAGTTGAATTACCGGGATATGTGAAAATGCTGATACCTTTCCGCTTATTATAGTAAATAAAAATTGGGTAATTCAAAATAATTTGTAAACATTGCAGGAAAAATAATAAATCCAACGGGACAAATACTTAGGGTACAAAAATTAAGGATCGCCATCGTGCATTATTCTGAGGAAAATGAATGACGCAGAAGATCTGGATATCGGAGGTATAATACAAGACATATTGCACGAGGAGGACATAGTGTGCCCAAGAAAACGATTTACATTCGCGACACCGATATGCCCTTATGGGAACAGGCTGAGTCACTAGCGACGGGAGAAAGTGTTTCGGCGATTTTAACCGAAGCGTTGCAGCAATATCTCGAAGGCTTCCGTCCTGTATATGCCACTATTAAGCTGCATGGCGCGTCCCTCGCGTTTCGTGCCCGAGTTCATCCGGCAAGTGGAGGGTGGCTGGTGGCCATCTCCGAGGCGTCAGACATCGTGAGGGCAATGGATGAAGCGCAAATTGTTTTGCCCCCGCATATGCCTACAAAAAATGACGCTTGGCTGTGGTTGGCACCTCACCAAATCGATTATATGTTCGTGGAACTGCCCTCCTCAATAGGAAGCATGGACTTTCGAGAGTATGCCAGGCAGGCGTGGCCCATTTTATTGAAACGTCTATTTTCCCAACAAACGCTGACGTACGGCGAATTGGGAGAGCTTTTGGGAGGACTTCATCCCTACCGTCAGGTGCCTCAGGTGCTGGACATCATTGAAAAATGGTGTTTGGAACATGGTTATGGGGATTTAACGGCTATGGTCGTGAGTAAGACGACGGGACTTCCGGGTGCGGATTATTGGCAGCAAAATGGTTGGGCGGGAATTCCCGTCGCCGATCAAGTGGAGCGCTGGAAAAAAGCGCAACAGCAAATGATTCAACAGCAGTGGCCCCAAGAAGCTCCATTTTAACCAAGGATACGAAGATTTATGCCTTGCCTGGGAACGTGAGAAGAGACCCTCAATGGGCGACGAGAGATTTTATCAAAGTACTTACCCGATTCGCTTTGAGTGGGGACAAGAGGGCGTTAGACGCTTAGCGCCTCTCTCAGGCGTCGTGGTTATTGTCGATGTGTTATCTTTTTGCACGGCCGTGGATGTCGCTATGTCAAAAGATGCCATAGTTTTTCCCTACAGGTATCACGATCCATCGGCTTTGACATTTGCTCAATCCGTTGATGCCATTTTAGCCGGTGAGCGTGGCCACGCTTTCTCGTTATCGCCGAGTTCCTTATTGTTTTTGCCGTCTAAAACTCGCATTGTTTTGCCATCGCCAAATGGCTCGACATGTACGGTTGTCGCGCAAGAGGCAGGATGTGTAGTCATAGCCGGCTGCCTTCGAAATGCCAGTCATGTGGCGGCTTTTATTAAGCGGCATTATGCCCGCGAGATGATTAGTGTCATCGCATGCGGAGAACAATGGCCCAATGGCCATCTATCTGCGGCCCGCTCTTGAAGATTTTCTTGGAGCAGGGGCGATTTTGAGTCAGTTCGATCCGTGGGCCTTGTCGGTGGAGGCGCAGGTTGCGGCCTGGGCTTTTCAAAACGCCCAAGCGAATTTGTCAAGCATCGTGATGCAATCATCGTCCGGCTGTGAACTCATCGCCAGAGGATTTACCTCTGACGTTTTAATCGCTAGTGAATGCAATGTAAGCACCGTAATTCCAGTGTTCAAAGATGGAGCTTATATTCCGTCATCGTTATGATCTCGCCCCAAAGTGGTTTGTAAGCGAATCCCCGTCCCTCCAAAAACCTCAAGGGGCCGGGGATTCAAAGCTTTGACTGACACGGGAGGGCACGAGCAAGCTCATTTTGGGAAATGCCGCTATGATGCCGACTTTGTCGCTGGCAAATGGGCACGGATATCTTGAATCAATGAATTCCAAGAAATCAAACCTTCGTGATACCACAAAATTCGGCCGGATGAGGATACCAACACTTGCGTTGGAATTCCAGAGACACCATACAAGTCGGAGATTTTGCCATGATTGTCAAGGGCTACCGGAAAGGGCAGGTGAAGGCGGTTGGCATAGGCTACCACATGGGACGTTGAGGACTCCGATAAACGTAAATCAATAGCCACAACATGCGGATATTGGGGATGAGTTTTGTCCCAGCGTTCAAGATGAGCGAGGGTCGGCATTTCTTCTTGGCAATCAGGACACCATGTGGCAAAGAAATCGAGAAGGCGAATCGGACTGCCAGAACCTACACTCACCGTTCCATTCTTTCCTCCCGGCAAGATTGCGGGAAGGGTAAAGGAACGGTTGACGCTCTCTGAGGGCCCAATCGTGGTGGGATAATAAGCGAGTTCACGGGCCGGGGGAATTCTCAATGTCGGATGGCCCGGGAGCAAAGGGACAACGTGCTCGAGAATATTATGGACCTGCGCTCCAATGGCTTGCGTGGACGTGCTTGGCGAATTCAAATAGACCCAATGTTCGTGCCCGCGGGGTCCAATGACAAACACCCCCGGGGTATGACTGATTAATGAACCATGAATGATTTGGGTTTGCATAAAATAATGATGCCAAACTGACTCGAGCTCGCTTGACGAACCGGTGAGAAATTGCCAGGTATGAAGCATATGATTGGCCTGAGAAAACTGATAAACATCTTCGGTTGAGGTCGTTGCGGGATTGGCATTAATCGCGACAAAGGCCACTTGATTTTTATGAGAGCCCAAGTCGTATTGGACATTACGCATAATGACCGCCATCAAGGGACTGACCGTGTTGCCCGCGCTATTGACAAAGCCCATAACCACGACTTTGCCGCGAAATGATTGTATAGAAAATGGTTTGCCAAATTGATTGGTCAAATGAAAATTGGGGGCGGGAATATCCTTGATGGGGGCACCGGGATCGACAGAAGCGGGCTCAGTCGACGGGGTCGACACTGAATTCGGGTTGGCTGCAGCAATATGCACGGACGATACGGCTTTGTACACGGCAAAGCCAACCGCCATTAAGACGGCTAGAAGTCCTAAAGAAATTGTCCATAAAGTTGTTTTACGCATCACGGGAAACCTCCACTTTGCTTGCTTTAAGAAAAGACAGTTGATAGGCCCGGACCAAGAAGCCAGTACCAGCCAAGATAGACGGCGGCAGCAACCATGATGAGGGCGCTTAACTTTTGCACCATGGGGATAATTTGATTGATGATTCGTTCGACTACGCTGCGCGTGATGGCGGTTACGGTCGATAACCCGGTAATAACTGTGGCTACGCCCAGAGCAAATGCTCCATACACGCTCAATGCAGATGTGCCAGGATGGTTGAGACTTTCGCTCACGACCACCATAAAAACGGGAAGGCTACAGGTTAGGGAAACCATGCCATAACTCATTCCATAGGCGATAAAGGCGGGAGCACTCCCTCGTTCAAAGGTGCGTTGTAAACCATTTAAAGCTTTTGTGCCGGGTATGCTGCCAAACGTTAATGATCCCCGCCAAGTAAAAATGGCGAGAATGATCAAAAATAAGGCCATCATCAATGAAAAAATCGGGACGATTTGAAATAGGATATGTCCAATCGTTGAGAGCACAAGGCTAGCCATTCCAAAAATCACTACGACACCTATGGACGTTAATACTCCGGCTTTGATGCCTGCCGTCCACTTCCAGTCCCCAGGGTTCACACGCCCTGAGAGCAGATAGAGTAAATAGGACGGCAATAATGCGACCCCGCATGGATTAAAAGCAGTGACTAAACCGGCTGAATACGCTAATAACTCAGGAATCGACAAGAATCATAAACCCTCCTTGACACGCAATTGTTTGACAAAAAATGAATGTCTGTCCTGCAAATACCATCCGAGAGCGCAAACGTTCTTTCGCAAAAACTCGGTTGTGGGCTCCGAACACATTACACTATGTCGATTATGGCTCAAAGAGATAAACTCAGCAACGGTCCAAACTGGATCCGTTGTGATAATACTCCAGGGATTCCAACCTATTAATGAGACTGAGTTAATGAGACTGAGGTTCAAGATGGGTGATGAGATACAGGGCACGGTTGGTACTAGGAGCATACACAGCGTATGCTTCTTTGCCAATCACTCGTTCGGCAACAGCATGGATGTGCGGAGCACCCGCAAGGGTAATGGCGGAAATGAAAATGCCCGGCGATGAAATCACGGGAGCCACATCTCCGGCTTTGAAAATAATTTGAGGGGAGAGGGTGGACGGAAGGGCCACATTCTCGGGAAGCGGTTTGAGCGTTTTATACCACGAAATTTCATAGCCGCCTGGATTGACCCAGCTGTCCACGCTCATATAGTAGGTTCCCGTGCGCGGGTGAATTGGGGGCAGATAGATAGGAATATGGCACTGACTAATAATGAGTTGTTCATTCGAGGACAATTTGCGTGGTAATGGGGAAATATGGGACTGCACCTTGGTGGTATAGGTCAGCTGCTGATGATCTTTAACGGGTACTTCTACTACCTTAATATCTTTTACCCGCAACGAGTGATCCGTTTTCATGACAATGTCTGCCTGAAGGGTAAACGGTTCGGCTTGGCTTAAACGATTTTGAGACATGGAATGTGCCATCCATAGCAATTCTTGATTGCTTACGCTCATTTGGGAAACCAAAATAGTATAAATTTTGTGGTTATGCGGCCAAGCTACGGCTTTATCAGGCCCTAAGTCCGGCCATAGCCAGAAGGTTTGTCCAAACTGGTGCACAATATTGGGATGGGGCCATAATGGATATTGGCTGGCGGTCACCATAAGCCATGGACTCTGTTTGGCAAAGTAAGAGAAATTAGCGGAGGTCACCTTCGAAGCGACCTCGGGCCGCGCGGCTTTTTCACTCACCCCGATCCAGTAATTCACGCGGGTATGCGTATCTTTAGGCATGGAGTCTAACACGGGCAAGTGGCTCACTCCGGCCCGTACTACTGGAATCATGCCCGTGGCACTCAAAGTCTCGTTAAAAGGCAAGAATGAGGGCACGGGAACAACAGGCTGGCGGTGGCCTTTGAGAAATGGTATGGCAAAATTTAGAATTTTGGCGGCGCCTTGTAACTGCGTTGAGGGTGGGGATGTATGATGTGACCACGGGGCCCATAAACTAAGAACAAACGCCCCTGCCACAGCGGCACTACCCACGGCCAAAGACCATGATGCCCAAAACGGGCGGGCTTTTTGGGCTTGGACCGGATGAAATTCCGGGACTGGCATCGCATCAAGTTGATGATGGAGGGCCATTCGAATTTTTTCTTCCCACTCGTCAGATTTTCTGGTCATGTTCTGCCACCTCATCTCGGAGCCTTTTGCGTAACCGTGCCAATTTTGTTTTTAAAAAGGTTGGAGTCGTGCCTAAAATGGCTGCGGCCTCTTTTAACGGTAAGTCATGGTAATACACTAAAACAATGGCCATCCGGTCTTTGGGTTTCAATTGGGCGATAGCATCCCACAAAACCGATAATTCCTGATTATCGGATATCTCAGCATGACTGGATTTCGTCATGCTGAGCTGATCAAACAATTGCACCTCTTGACGCTTTTGACGAAATACATCCATGCACAAATGGGCCACGACGGTAAAGAACCACCGCAAGGGCGGCGATTTTCCGTGGTGTTTTTCCCGGTATACTACATAGCGGGCTAAACACTCCTGAACGATGTCTTCGGCCAAGGAGTAATCGCGAATCGTCGCCCACGCAAAACGGAAAAGTTTAGGCGCAATTTGCTCAACAAATTCCACCATTTCTTCTTCGCTGGTGGGATGCGTAACCGATAACTTGTTTACAGCTTTCGCGAAAATCACCTCGCCTTTATGGCAAGGCTGGAACCGGTGCCCGTTTTGGAGACGGCGCCGTAGAACGACCGGTGAGCCATAACCCCAGCCTTGTTCGCGATATCATTCTAATAATGCCCAAAGATACGCTAGCTGTCACGATGACACTGAAAAGGTCAGCGATTGCCCACGGCATTTGGGTCGTTGCCCATGAGGCTAAAGGTTCTAAAATCATGGGATGAATTAAGTAAATGCCGAGGGAAAATGTGGAAAACTGGCGTAAAAGCCCGGCAATCCAGCCCCATTTCACGGCTTCTGTAATCATTTGCCCGGCCATGAGCAAAAGGATAAAGGTCATAATGGAATAGGGAACCATGGCGGGCTGCAACACACTCTGCGCCGTCATCAAATTTTTATGCTGGGCTGTCCACAAAAATACCCCCGTCAGGATCATCCAACTTAGACCCCAACCGCCTGCAATAAGCAAACGATGCTGCCGCAAATATTGGGATGCTCTCTCCCATGACGTGGCGAGCAATCCACCAGAGACAAAATAGAGGCTATAGGTCCATACCTCAAGACCAGTGTAGTGATTGATGCCTTGAGGATGAGGACCCAAACCAAAAGCATCATAAGCCATTAAGAGGACTTCGAAGATAAATACCGCCGTCCACAAGCGCCAGGGCTTATTGTGATAGAGGCGAATGAGCCAGAAGAACACCGGGAAGATCGTATAAAATTGAATAGTAATCAACAAATAATACAGGTCAAATGCGGCCCGCCCCGTGGGCAAATCGGCCAGAGTCGTGGTGACAATAAGCCAAGGATGTTGCCATC